>JBBQIA010000358.1:0-2470 GCA_038324485.1 Lysobacterales bacterium | reverse complement strand
CTCGAGGGCACCGACGCCTGCGTGGCTTTCGGTTCTGGCATGGCGGCGATGACGGCCGTGCTGCTGGCGGCGAAGAGTCGCGGCGGGCATGTTCTCGTGGTTCGCCCGATCTACGGCACGGCCGATCACCTTCTGGCCAGTGGCTTGCTTGGTCTGGATGCGGAATTCGTCGAGGCCGAAGACATCGCTGCGCGTCGCCGTTCGGATACGGCCTTGGTGGTGATCGAGACGCCGGCAAACCCCACCCTCGACTTGGTCGATATTCGCGCGGTGGTGGCTGCTGCAGGCCCGGTTCCGGTGCTGGTCGATTCCACTTTCGCGACACCCGTGTTGCAGCGCCCCGCAGCGCTGGGTGCTCGCTATGTGCTGCACAGCGCGACCAAGTTTCTTGGCGGCCATGGGGATGTGATGGCGGGCGTGGTGTGCTGTGTCGAAGCGGACGCCGCGCCGCTGCGCAATGTGCGCGCCGCAACCGGTGCGCTGCTGCATCCGCTGGCGGCTTTCTTGCTGCATCGCGGGCTGCCCACGCTGGCCCTGCGGGTCGAGCGCGCCCAAGCCAATGCCAGCGCACTGGCCGCGCGTCTCGCGGAGCATCCGGCCATTGCGCACTGTGCTTATCCGGGCTTGGGCACCGTGCGCAATGCGCATCTTCTCGGCACGCAAATGGCCGGTCCGGGAACGCTCGTGGCCTTCGAGCTTCGGGGTGGGCACGCGGCCGCAGCGGCCGCGATGGCGGCGGTGCAGCTGTGCACGCCCGCGGTAAGCCTTGGTGGGGTGGACACGCTCATCCAGCATCCGGCCGGTTTGACGCATCGCGTGGTGGCGGCGGCCGATCAGCAGCGCCACGGCATCACGCCGGGGCTGCTGCGGCTGTCGGTCGGCATTGAGGGGGTCGAGGACCTCTGGCGCGACCTTGATCAGGCCCTCAGAGCATCGCTTTAAGGCGATACAGCGCCTCAAGAGCCTGCTTCGGCGTCAGCTCATCGGGGTCGATGGCCGCGAGGGCATCCATGGCCGGCGGCGGACTGCGGAACAGAGCCATCTGCGCGGGCTGCTCAAGCGCTATCGCCGACGTGGCCGCGCTTGGCGCGCCGCGGCTGTGCTGCTCGAACTCGGCCAGCGTGCGTCGCGCATCGGCCAGCGCGGCCTTCGGCAGACCCGCCAAGGCCGCCACCTGCAGGCCGAAGCTGCGATTCGCTGGACCGTCCTTGATGGCATGCATGAACACCAAACGCTCGCCGTGTTCAACGGCGTCGAGGTGCACGTTGGCGATGCCGCGTCCCGGCTCAGCGAGGGCCGTGAGCTCGAAATAGTGCGTCGCAAACAGTACGAAGGCCTGATTCACTTGAGCCAAGTGCAGCGCGCAGGCCTGCGCCAGCGCGAGGCCGTCATAGGTCGAGGTGCCGCGGCCAATCTCGTCCATCAACACCAGCGATTGCGGCGTGGCGTGATGCAGGATGTAAGCGGTTTCGCTCATTTCCACCATGAAGGTGGACTGGCCTTTCGCTAAATCATCGCCCGCGCCGATGCGCGTCAGGATGCGGTCAATCGGCCCCAGCACGCAGCGCGATGCGGGCACAAAGCTTCCCGCGTACGCCAGCAAAACGATTAGCGCCGCCTGCCGCATGTAGGTGCTTTTCCCGCCCATGTTGGGGCCGGTGACAATCAGCATGCGGCGGTCGGCATCCAGCATCAAATCGTTCGGCTCGAAGGGCGCATCGCGCACGGCTTCGACCACCGGATGACGGCCGCGCTCGATGTGGATACCGGCCTCGCTCACCAGTCGCGGCTCAACCCAGTCGAGGCTTATGGCTCGCTCCGCGAACGCGGCCAAAACGTCCAGCTCAGCCACCGCTTCGGCTGCTGCTTTCAGCGGATGCAGGACTGCGTTCAGTGCGTCCAGCAGTGCTTCCCAAAGCACTTTTTCGCGCGTTAGCGAACGATCCCGCGCCGACAGCACTTTGTCTTCGAACTGCTTCAGCTCGTCGGTGATGTAGCGCTCGGCGCCGGTGAGCGTCTGCCGCCGGCTGTAGTGGAGCGGTGCTTTCTCCGACTGCCCTTTGCTGATTTCGATGTAGTAGCCGTGGACCCGGTTGTAGCCCACCTTCAGGGTCGAAATGCCGGTGGCGGCACGTTCGCGTAATTCCAGATCAACGAGAAATTGATCGGCCGTGGTCGACAGTGTGCGCAGTTCGTCGAGCTCGGCGTCGAAGCCCTCGGCGATGACGCCGCCGTCGACCAGCTTCAGCGGCGGCTGTGCGGCAATGGCCTGCGCCAAATGCGCGGCCATGCCTTCGTGTTCGCCGAGGCGCTCCAGCAGGACGCCCAAGCGCGGCGAGTCGAGCGACGCCACCGCCGCATGCAGGGCCGGAAACAGCGCCAGACCATCGCGCAAGGTCGACAGATCACGGGGCCGGGCCGAGCGCAGCGCAACGCGCGAAAGGATGCGCTCCAAGTCGCCCATGCGTCG
>JBBQIA010000357.1:0-2484 GCA_038324485.1 Lysobacterales bacterium | reverse complement strand
CCATGTTGCTCCAGTCTTCCAGCGCGCGCTGCAAGGTGGCGGCAATCTGCGGCACGCGCACGGCGCGAGTGAGGTCGCGGGAAACCACGACGAGGCTACCGTCGCGTCCGCCTTCTTTTAGGCTGCCAAGCTTCATGGGGTGTCCTTTGAAAAATGCTTCTTCAAGCCCGACCAGCAGGCCACATAGTCTTTCTGGCGGTGCGCGGCGTTCACGGCCTGAGCCGTGGGCCGCAACACGATGCGCGATTCAAACATGAAGGCCATCGTCTCGCGCAGATAATGCGGCGTCGAGGTGTCGGCCGCGCTGGCCTTCTCGAAGGTTTCCGCATCCGGGCCGTGGCCGGTGAAGCTGTTGTGCAGCGAGGCACCGCCGGGCACGAAGCCGTCGGCCTTGGCGTCATAGGCGCCGTGGATCAGGCCCATGAACTCGCTGGCCACGTTGCGGTGGAACCACGGCGGCCGGAAGGTGTTTTCCATTGCCAGAATGCGCGGCGGGAAGATCACGAAATCCATGTTGCCGACGCCCGGTGTGTCCGTGGGCGAGGTCAGCACCAAGAAGATGCTCGGGTCTGGGTGATCAAAGCTGATTGATCCCATCGTGTTGAAACGCCGCAAGTCGTATTTGCAGGGCACGTGATTACCGTGCCACGCCACGACGTCCATCGGCGAGTGGCCGAGGTCGGCCCGCCACAAATGGCCCTGAAACTTCGCGATCAGCTCGAAGTCGCCTTCGACATCTTCATAAGCCGCCACCGGCGAAAGGAAGTCGCGCGGGCTGGCCAAACCATTGCTGCCGATGGGACCAAGGTCGGGCAGGCGCAGGCCCGCACCGAGGTTTTCGCAGACGTAGCCGCGGGCTTCGCCGTCCAGCAGGTCCACCGAAAACCGGATGCCGCGGGGAATCAGGGCGATCTCTTGCGGCTCGATCTCGAGCACGCCGAATTCGGTGCGCAGGCGCAGCCGGCCCTGCTGCGGAACGATCAGCAGTTCGCCATCGGCGTTATAAAACCAGCGTCCGTCCATCGACCGATTGGCGGCATACAGATGCACGCCGACACCGGTGCCCGCTTCCGAACTGCCGTTGCCGGCCACGGTAAACAGGCCGTCAATAAAGTCGGTGGCCGTGGCGGCTGCGGGCATCGGCAATGGATTCCAACGCATCTGCTCCGGCGACACCGGCCCAGAACCAAAATCGTTGTGAAAGCCGCCGTGCGGCATGGCGCTAAACGCGCCGTGCATGGCCGAAGGTCGGATGCGGTAAAGCCAGCTGCGCCGGTTGCTGTGGCGAGGGGCGGTAAACGCGGTGCCCGAGAGCTGCTCGGCATACAGTCCGTAAGGGCAGCGCTGCGGCGAATTGCGACCCACCGGCAGGGCGCCGGGCAGCGCCTCACTGGTGAACTCGTTACCAAAGCCAGACAGGTAGGCGAGCGTCATGGCCTTACAGCACGCCGCGACGCATTTGATCGCGCTCGATGCTCTCGAACAGGGCCTGGAAGTTGCCCTCGCCGAAGCCTTCATTGCCCTTGCGCTGAATGATCTCGAAGAAGATCGGACCGATCGCGTTCTGGCTGAAAATTTGCAGCAGCTTGCGCGACTTCGTTTCCGGGTCGGCGTCGATGAGGATTTTATTCTTCGCCAAGCGCGCGACGTCCTCGCCGTGGTCGGGAATGCGCACATCAATCGCGTCGAAGTAGGTGCTTGGCGTGTTCAAAAATTCCATGCCCTGCGCGCGCATCGCTTCGACCGTCGTGTAGATGTCGTCGGTGACGCAGGCGATGTGCTGGATGCCTTCGCCGTCGTAGGTGTCGAGGTATTCGTTGATCTGTGACTTCGGATCGTTCGACTCGTTCAGCGGAATGCGCACCACGCCGTCCGGCGCGGTCATCGCCTTCGAGACGAGGCCGGTCTTCGCACCCTTGATGTCGAAGTAGCGAATCTCGCGGAAGTTGAACAGCTTTTCGTAGTAGTCCGACCACTTCTGCATGTTGCCGAAGTAGAGGTTGTGCGTCAGGTGGTCGATAAAGGTCAGGCCGAAGCCGACGGGATTCTGATCGACGCCCGGAATCGGCGCGAAGTCGCTGTAAACCGAGTCCACGCTGGCGTAGTCGTCCACCAAGTACAGCATGCAGCCGCCGATGCCCTGAATCACCGGGCGCTCCACCGCGCGGGTCGATTCACGCGCTACGCGCTCGCCACCGACGGCTAGCGCAGCGGTCTGCACTTCGTCGGAGGGCTTCTTGAAGCGAATGGCGAACCCGCAGGCCGACGGGCCGTGCGCCTTGGCGAAATCCGCCGCGAAACTATCGGGGTCTTCGTTGACCAAGAAGTGCACCGTGCCCTGCCGATACAGCGTGATCGGACGCGAGATGTGACGGCGAACGGCGGTAAAGCCCATCGCGCGGAAGTAGGCGTGCAGCGTCTCTTCCTGCCCTTTCGGTGCAGCGAATTCTACGAATTCGAAGCCGTCGATTCCCATTGGATTTT
>JBBQIA010000356.1:0-2497 GCA_038324485.1 Lysobacterales bacterium | reverse complement strand
GAAAATCGCAAAAGGCAGGCTAACGATCGCGCCCCATCCAAAGCCCATCACGGCCATGCCGACGTAAACGGCCCACGTCGAGTACCCGAAGAAATAGATGCCAGCAAAGCCGACGGCCATTAAGGCAAGGCTGGCCGAGTGCACGCGAGACGCGCCAAAGCGCTGAGCTAATCCGTTCAACACGAAGGCGGGTGCCAGCGCGCCAACCGCGTTCAACACCAGAAAGCTGATCGAGATCACTTGCCCGATACCGTCGTCATCCAGCGCGGGAAAGCGCTGCGACACGAAGCCGACCATGAACACAAACATGGTCTGCACGCCAATCCAGCTCAGTGAATGCGCGGCCAGCACTTTGCGAAAGCCGGGCAGGTCTTCGCCGCCGGCGCTGAGCGAAGACTGGCGTTCAAACAGCGCGTGCAGGATCAGCAGGCCGGCTGCCAAGGCAAAGCCGGCCTCCAGCCATAGGGTGTGCGTGACGCCGGCCAGCTTCAGGCCCATCGCCACCACGGCATAGACCGCGAAGGCCCAAAGCGGGCGCATCAGAATGAGAAAAGTGAGCAGACCCAGCGGCGGTTCGTCGGTGCCGGGCTCGGCGTCGCCCAAGCTGCGCGGCTCTTCCACCAGCAGCGGCGGCAGCAGCGAAAACACCAGCACCAGCCCCACGCCGAAGTAGATCAGCGCGACGTTGCCGTAGTAGGCGCCGATCGCATACGCCAAGACACCAAAGCTGCCCGATACGGTTTGCATCCACGTGTAAGCGCGTGTGCGCTGCGGGCCTTCCGGCGTGACGTCGGCAATGATGGCGCGTGTGGGGTTGAAGCTGACGTTGATCGAGAGATCGAGGGCCAAGGCCACCGCCACGGCCACGCCCAGAATGGCGTCGAGGCCGAGGGCGGTGTCGATCCAGCCAATCGAGGGCAGGGCCAGCAAGGCCAGTGCAGTGAGCACGCCGCCGACCAGCATGAAGGGCCGTCGTCGTCCGCCCCAGAACCAGACTTTGTCGCTGATCAGGCCGATCAGCACTTGGCCGAGAATGCCGGCCAGTGGCCCGGCCGCCCAGACCAATCCGACCTGATGAATTTCGAGATCGTACTTGGTCGTCAGCAGCCAGCTGAGCGCCGAGATTTGCACGGCCAGCGCAAAGCCCATCGCCGTGGACGGCAGGCTGAGTAGGAATAAGAACGGCAGCGAGAGCCGGCGTTGCATCGACAGCATGGAGTCGTTCCCTCCCAGGACGTGGAGGGAGCCTACCGGGCGCGGGCGGTCAGCGCGACAGGTGCGCGAGGCCGTCGGCGTTGGCTTCCCACTCGCGGCCGTTGAAGGGCTCGATCGTCATCGCGAGGACCGTGCCTTCGTCGAGGCAGCGCGCATTGACGTCGAAGCCGTCCGGATTGCTGCGCGGGATGTAGAAACTCTTGATGCCGCAGACGCCGCAAAAACGATGGCGCGCAATGCCGCTGTTCCACTGGTAATCCACCAGGGCGTCTTCGCCCGCAATCAAGCGAAAGCGAGAGGCCGGAACGATGAGGTGCAAGTCGCCCGCCTTGCTGCAGATCGAGCAGTTGCAGTCCTGCACGGTCACCGTAGCCGGGGCTTCCACTTCAAAGCGCACGGCGCCGCAGTGGCAGCCGCCGCGATGGGTGACGAGGACCAGGGGCGCTTCAGGCGCAGGCGAATGGCTCATGAGCAGCAGGCTGCGCCGCGCCCATTCGGAAGACAACCCCGTTTTCCTGAGTCGTGCGTTACAGCAAGCACGCCCCGCTGAGGAGTTCGTCATGCCGACCACCCTGCCTATCAACGCTGCCTTGCACTTCCGCCGCGCCGCTCGCGGCAACGATGATCCTCGCGTCTTCAGCCCGGTTCGTAGCGTGGGCTGGGCGGCGGCCATCGCCGGTCACGCCGTGCTGCTCGGCCTGATGGCCGTGCCGCTCGCGCCTCCGGCTCTGTCGCCCGAGGCGGAAACGATCACTGCGCCAATCTTCGAATCGCCGCGCCCGCCGCCGCCGATCCTGCCGCCGCCGCCCGAGGTTAGTCCGACAGTGCGACGCCCTGTGGCTGCGCCGACACCGCGCACGCCCCTGCGTCGCGACATCGAGACGCCGGTGCTGGGCCTGACGCAAGAGACGCCTTCGCCGCTGGACCTGCCCAGTGTCGACTCGGGCGCGACGCCTGATGCAGGGCCGGTGTCGAGCGGCCCTGCCGTCGCCAGCCTGCGCGTTTTGCAGGGCAGCGCGCCGCGCTATCCGCGTGCGGCGCTGATGCGGCGTTTAGAGGGCGAGGTGGAATTGCTGATCTTGGTCGGCATCGACGGACGGCCGGAAAGCGTGAGCGTGTCGCGAAGCAGCGGTCACGCGGCGCTGGACCGTGCCGCGCGCGAACACGTCTTACTGCGCTGGGTGTTCGAGCCGGCCGAGCGCCTGGGCGTCCCCGTGCCGGCTTACGCCCGCGTGCCGGTGCGCTTCACGCTTCCGGGGTGAGCGTATCGGGCTCGGGCTCG
>JBBQIA010000355.1:0-2521 GCA_038324485.1 Lysobacterales bacterium | reverse complement strand
CGGCCCGCTGCTGGACGTCAACACCGGCAAGGTGGTCGGCGTCATCAACATGGTGCTGGTGCGCAGCACCCGCGAGTCGGCGCTGAGCAACCCTACCGGCATCAGTTACGCCATTCCGGTGCGCTTCGTGCGAGAGCTGCTCCAGCGACCCCGCTGAGCCCGGGTTCGGCGGCCCTGCCTTCGCACTCGGCCAGGCGCGCCAGCTCGCGCAGCGGCGCCAGCGCCAGCGACAGCAAAACGGCGGGTGCGTCGACGCCCGGGTGGTGCCGCACCTCGGCCAGCGGCTGGGCGCCGAAATGGCGCCGGTAAAAGCGGACATGGCGCGGGTTGACCTCGACGAGCAGCGTGTCTCGTCCGCCGACGCGGTGCGCGACCACGTACGCGGCCAGGAACAGGGCCGTCAGCACCTGCGGCGAACGCGCGGCGTCCACCTCGACGGCCAGGCGCGTGAATTCGCACACCCGTGCCGCTGTTGCCCGCAGCGCCGCGACCTCGGGCCCGAACAAGGTCTCGCAGTTCAGCGCCGTCATGCCGTCCAGTGCCACCGTCAGGGTGCCCAGCACCTGCGTGCCGCTGGACGCGACGAGCGTGCAGCGCGCCGGCGCATGCGCGTCCGGCAGCGTGGCACTACCATAGCCTCGCCAGTCGTAACGCCGTTGCAGCAGGCTGCTGGCGCTCTCCCGGGCCTCTGGGGAGTTGACGGTGTCGACGTTGATTTCCCCCAAGCCCACGCCGACGCTTCGCCATGGCAGGTGCCGAGGCAGCCGGGCCTCGGGTGAGTAAGTGGAACGGGGGTGGTGGGCAGGATGTGTGGCGGGCGGGGTGCAGTTGGCAGCGGTGTGGGGCATCAGGGGTGTGAAACGTTGTCCGATACAGCAAATCCGGACTCAGTCTGCGCGGCACCGCACACACCAGGTGTGTCAATTGACCTGCCTCTCCACTATTTCACCTACGCCGCCACGGAAAGTGAATCAGTGGCAAGCGCAGGTATCGCCGCTGGACAAATGGCACTGACCGCCGGAGGTGCTGCGCCGCGCCGGGGACATGCCGGCAGCCGTGCTGCCCTGAAGGCTGGTGGCGAACAGGATGATTGCGGACTCAGAGTCCACCTTCGTCAGCGCTGTAGCGACCGGGGGCAATCACACCGTCAGGATCCCATGCGTCCTTCAAGCGCCGCATCAAGGACCAATGCTCCGGGCTGCGACCGACGACCGCCTGCATCTGGTCGGTGCGTGCGCGATACACCTCCAGACCACGGGCCCGCACGTGCGCGTGCAATGCGTATGCGCACTCGTTGGCCTGGCGCGTGGCGGACGGGTCTTCGCGATCGAACAGCAGATTGATAACACCCACCAGCGAGTGCGCGGTCTCGACGTTCAGGGTGATGAACAAGGTGTGCCCATGGCGGTCTGCGATCTGCTGCAACTCGCTGACGAACTGCTGCACGAAGCGGCCGTCCATCGGCAGCGCCGGGCTGATGAACAGCACGCCGCAGCGCGATCGTTCGTAGTCAGCGGCCGGCAGACCCTCCTGCCCGTAAAGCCAGAACAGGTTGTCGAAGGCGATGTCGGTCGGCGTGCCCAATGCCAGGGACTGCAGCGGCAGCGCCGCAGCCAGGCCGGCGGCATAGGGGCGGACCCAAGGCAGGCCACGCAGTCGATCGGCCACACCAGACGCCAGCGTCATGAAGCCGTGCGAGAAGGTCCGCACCTGGGCCAGCCCGCGAAGTCTGCGGCGCACTTCCGACAGGGCCGAGCGCACCTGGGCGCGGTCGCCGGACAGCCCGACCAGGCCGGTCCAGGGCGAGCCCGCGACCACCGCCAGCGCCGCGTCCACGCCTTGTTCGAGCGCCGCGCCAGCCAGTGCGCAGCGTTGCTGCAGATACTGCGTCAGTCCTGCGCGCAGCGTGGCCCGCGCCCGGGCGGCATTGCCGACATGCGCCACCGACGACAGCAGGCCGTCGCGCTTGAGATCGATCAGCGCGTCTAGCAAATCGCCGAGACGGGCCTCGTCGTGCAGGCCGATCGACAGCGCCATCCCGACGGGCCGCCTGCGCATCAGCCTGAAGCAGGCGCTGGTGACGATGCCGAAGTTGCCCTGGAAGAACAGACCGTCGGGGATGGGCCCGAGCCCGTGCGGATGGCTCTGCGCCAGCGGCGACGCCTCGCCCAGGCGCCGAAAGCCGGTACGGATCACATCGCCGGTGCCCAGTACCACCTCCAGGGCAAATACATCGTCGACGCGGGGACCGGCGTAGCCCACGCCACGGTCGAGCGCATTGCCCAGCACGCTGGTCGATGCCGCCGAGCCGGTGACGTTGAAGGCCAGCGTCGGCGCCTGGGCCTGCAGGTGACGGTGCAGCTGCGCCTGCGTCACCCCGGGCTCGATCAATGCCACCGGGTGTCGGGGCGTGATGTCCGCCGCGTTGCGGATGCGGTCCATCGCCGACAAGTCGACCACGGTGCAGCCGGGTCGGACGGGGTTGGCGCCGCCGTAACCCCAGTTCATGCCCGTGGACACC
>JBBQIA010000354.1:0-2533 GCA_038324485.1 Lysobacterales bacterium | reverse complement strand
CATAGGGGCAAACCGGCACCACATCGCGACCGGTGCGCTGGGCCCATTCCACTGCGGCACGGGTGAGGGCCGAAGCCACGCCACGTCCGCCAATCGCTGGATCGACCACCACTGAGGGAATCACCATGCGCTCGCCGGCGCCGGCAATCACGGCCGGCTCGATCGTGTAGCGCAAAACGCCTTCGGCGCCCTCCAACTGAACGAAGAATCGGCCCTGCTCGGGCTGGTGCATCACCGTGAGAAGCGGCTCAGCCGACGTGGCGGCGTCCGACCGCGCGGCCATTAGTCGTCGCTGTCGTTCGACGGCGGCACTTGCGCCATCAGATCAATCTGCAACAGGCGAGCCGAGACTTCATTGGCATCCAAGGATCCCTGCCGCTGCAGCCACAGCACGCGATGACGCTGCTGCTCCGGGCTTTCATCGGGACTCAGGTAATCGAATCGCTCGCGGAGCTGCGCGGCGCGACGGCGGTCAATTTCATCGAGCACGGCATCGTGGCCATCGCCCAGCGGCACCATCACGTCGCCGCGCGGCGACGCGATGACCGTGTAGCGGCGAACAAACCCAAACTGCACCACGAGGGCCACAACCCCCACCGTCATCCACGCGATGACCAAGGGCGTCCCCGCCACGCTAAACCAGTGGCTGAACAGCGCGGAAAGAAAGGCGAAACGTGCCAGCCACCCCCAGCCGCCCTCGCGCTGCTCCAGCTGCTCACGCTCCTGCGCGAGGTCGGCGTACTCCGCCGTTCGAGTGCGCAGGCCGCGAACGTCGTCGAGGCCCCAATGCAGCGTTTCCTCGTTGAATTCGAAGAACGCACGGACGCCAAAGCGACGCTGCTCGATGCGCAGCGGCATGGGCGTGTCGTGGGTTTCCGGGTCGCTCACGAGGGTTCCTTCTTGCTTAGCTCGGCGGAAGACGTGCCGATGCGTTCTCGGAGTTTAGCGCGTCCCGGCCCGGCGCCCTGCCAAAGGGCGTATCGCGGAGCCGCTCGAAGCTGGCCGCCAGTTGACGGCGGCCGGCACGCTTCAGGCGCGGTGCCGCCGCCGGAGCGAGCGTCCCGCGCCACGCGAAAGCCACGCGATTGCTCTGCAGGGGCTCGTCCAGAACCACCACCTGCGACGCACCAAAGGCCAGCCCCAAGCGGTGCACGTGTTCGGCATGCGCGGTGTCGTAGAGATTGACCGCCAGCACGCCGCCGGGACGCAGGCTGTCGCGTGCGTCGTTGTAAAAACGCTGCGTTGACAAGACTTTCGGAATGCCATGAACGTCGTAGCCGTCGACCAGCAACAGGTCATAGAACGCGACGCGATTCGTCAGCGCGACCGCGGCATCGGCCTGATGCACACGTAGGCGCACGTCGTCATCCGGCACGCGAAACAGCCGTCGCAGCGCCAGCACTTCCGCGTCAATTTCGAACACTTCGAGCGCCGCGCCGGGAAGCTGCCGATAAATGAACTTCGCCTGCGAGCCACCACCTAAGCCCACCATGCCGATCTGCTGCGGGTTCGGCACGCGCAGCAAGGCGCCCAGCATGGTGCGGGTGTAGTCCACCTCAAGGCGATCGGGCCACCAGCGCGACATGCGGCTTTGCGCCGTGCCCGACTTGAAGCGCAATTCGCGGCCGCGCCAGTCTTCTTGCACGACGACGCCACTCGCGCTGCGCACCGCGCGTCTGGCTTGTCGAATGATGTCCCACACGCCCATGCTGGCCTCCACGCTTTATCTACGGACCACGCCATGACTCAGCGCCCTGCCCGCCCGTTTTTCCGCTCTATCCCTCTGGCCGTGGCGCTGAGCATCGGCGCAACGACCACGCTGTGGGCCGAAGCGGCGTCCCTGCCGGATGTGCTGCCGGCCGGGTCACCGAACACCCCGGTCGAAGCTTTGGAACTCGAGCGCTATCTTGGCACTTGGCACGAAGTGGCCCGGCTGCCGATGTTCTTCCAGCGCAAATGCACCGCCGACACCACGGCGCGCTACGCCCAGCGCGACGACGGCCGCATCACCGTCACCAATCGCTGCCGCACCGCCAAAAACGACTTCATCGAAAGCCAGGGCCTCGCGCGCACCACCGCCAATGCGGGCGCGCTGGAGGTCACGTTCGTGCCGTCGATGCTGGCGTGGCTGCCGGGCGTTTGGGCCGACTACTGGGTGATCGATTTGGACCCCGACTACCGCTGGGCGGTGGTCGGCGGCCCCGGCCAGGGCGCGCTGTGGGTTTTGTCCCGCGAGGCGACGATGGACGAGGCCCTGCTGATGCGCCTCAAGCAGCGGGCCGAAGCCCGCGGCTATTCGCTGAACGAGTGGATCGTCGCGCGTTAGCGCTGCATCCTCACCACGCCCTGCCCGTCCACCTGATCAAACAGGAAGCGGAAGGTCAGGCTGGTCGGCTGCGGCACTTCTTTGCCGCCCTGGCAGCTCATGCCAGCCGCTTCTTTCGAACGCTTACTGCGAAACACGCACTTGATGGCCGGCTCGAAGCGCCAGGTCGACAGCGCCTCCACCCAGACATCGACGAACTGCTTGCTG
>JBBQIA010000353.1:0-2534 GCA_038324485.1 Lysobacterales bacterium | reverse complement strand
AGCAGGTGGCGTCGGGCTTGCTCAGCAAGGAAATTCGCGAAGAGATCATCGGCATCGCCGAGGTTCGCGACGTGTTCCGCAGCTCGAAGTTTGGTGCGGTCGCTGGTTCGCTCATCATCGAAGGTACGGTCAAGAAGTCGAAGCCGATTCGCGTGCTGCGCAACCAGATCGTCATCTACCAAGGCGAACTCGAGTCGCTGCGCCGCTACAAGGAAAACGTCGAAGAAGTGAAGTCCGGCACCGAGTGCGGTATCGCGGTGAAGGCTTACAACGACGTGAAGCCGGGTGACTTGATCGAGTGCTTCGAGCGCATCGAAGTGGCACGGACGCTCTGATGCCGAAGCGCTCTTTTTCGCGCACGGATCGTCTTTCCGCCCAGTTCCGCAAGGAGCTGGGTGTAATGGTGCACGAAGCCGTGCGGGAGTATTCGCTTCCGTCGGCCAGCGTTTCGGACGTCGAAGTGACGCGCGATCTCTCGCACGCCAAGGTCTACGTCACCGCCCTGCAGGGCGAGCGCGGCTTGGAAGTGACGAAGGCCTTGAACGAGCTGTCGCGCGGCTTTCGCCAGAAGCTGAGTCAGATGCTGCGCATTCGTCAGGTGCCAGAACTGCATTTCCACTACGACTCGTCGGTGGATCGCGGCGAGACGATTGAACGCCTGCTTCGCGAAGCTGCGGTCATTGATGCCGCCATTCAGCCTTCTGAGTCCGACGATGCGGACGCGGCCAATGCGCCGCCGGACGCCTCGCCCGGCGACGCCAAGTAAGTTCTGCGCCACCGCGCGCAGGACCAAGAAGGCCCCATGCACCGTCTTCCCTTACGTTCCGTCGATGGCCTGCTGTTGCTGGATAAGCCGGCAGGCATGAGCTCGAACGCCGCATTGCAGCGCGTTCGCAAGCACTTCCGCGCGGAGAAAGCGGGCCACACCGGCAGCCTTGATCCTTTGGCGACCGGACTGCTGCCCATTTGCTTCGGCGAGGCCACCAAGGTGGCTGGGCTAATGCTCGGCGCCCGCAAGGCCTACGAAACCGAAGCCCGCCTTGGCGCAGTCACCGACACCGATGATGCCGACGGCCAAGTACTGCGCGAGCGCGAGGTGCCGCTGCTTGATGCGCATGCGGTTGAGCGAGTGCTTAAGCGCTACATCGGGCGAATTTCCCAGCGTCCGCCGATTTATTCGGCGCTGAAGCAGGGCGGCGAGCCGCTGTACGCGAAAGCCCGACGCGGGGAGATCGTTGAGGTGGCCGAGCGCGAGGTCGATGTTCATGCTTTGGAGCTTTTGTCGATCAATGGCGCCTCGCTGCGTCTGCGCATCACCTGTGGCTCAGGCACTTATGTCCGCAGCCTTGTGCGCGACATCGGCGAGGACTTGGGCTGCGGCGGGCACGTCGTCGCGCTGCGTCGCCTCTGGGCCGAACCATTTCGTACGCCGATGATGATCACGCTCGACGACATTGAAGCCATCGACGCCAAAAGCGCTCCCGGCCTTGCCGCGCTCGATAGCTTGGTGATGCCGGTGGAAGCCGCGCTGGCCGATTGGCCGAGGCTAGACGTGACTGAGGCCCAAGCCCTGCGTCTGGGTCACGGACAGAGCCTGGAAGGCCTGTCCGCCGCCAACGGCGTGATGGCGGCCTATCACCCGAACGGACGCGCCCTAGGGCTGGTCGAGGGCCGCAATGGCGTGGTGCATCCGCAGCGCTTGTTCCGCTGGGCCGTGGGTTAATACCTTGTAAAAAGCCCGTCGTCGGGCCTATACTCCGCGCGCCTCTTTGAAGGCCCTTTTTATCCACCGGCGAAGACCGCGGTGCGCCCTTATGCGGCGTTTCTGCGCCTCCCGCATCACGAGAACGTCCATGAGCATTGATTCCAACCAAATCATCACTGAATTCAAGCGCGGCGAAAACGACACCGGTTCGCCGGAAGTCCAGGTCGCCCTGCTGTCGGCCCGTATCGAGCACCTGACGGAACACTTCAAGGCACACAAGCAGGACCACCACAGCCGTCGTGGTCTGCTGAAGATGGTGAACACCCGCCGTCGCCTGCTGACCTATCTGAAGGGCAAGGACGTTGAGCGCTATAAGACGCTCATTGAGCGCCTCGGCCTCCGTCGCTAAGCAATACCCCACGCGGCGCAGAAATGCGCCGCGTTTCATTTGGGGCCATGAGTGCCCCAAGCCGCGGCAACGCGGCAACCGAGCCAGACGGCAGGGGCCGTCGGCCGGACAGTACGAACCAATGAGGGCGTAACGTGGCGAAATATTCGAAGACCTTCCAGTACGGCCAGCACGAAGTGACGCTGGAAACGGGCGAAATCGCCCGCCAGGCCGGTGGCGCTGTGCTGGTGAAGATGGCAGACACCGTGGTGCTGGTCACCGTGGTCGGCAACAAGAACGTGCGCGAAGGCATGGACTTCTTCCCGCTGACTGTCGATTACCAAGAGAAGTTCTATGCCGGCGGCCGCATCCCGGGTGGCTTCTTTAAGCGTGAGGGTCGTCAGACCGAGCGCGAGACGCTGACTTCGCGTCTCATCGACC
>JBBQIA010000352.1:0-2536 GCA_038324485.1 Lysobacterales bacterium | reverse complement strand
TAATCTTGAAAGTATTGCTGACCGAATCTATGACATCTACCAAAAACGGTGGAGAATAAAAGAGTACCACAAATCGATAAAACAGAATAGCAGTCTTGAGAAATCTCCTACCAGAACAGAAAGCTCACAAAAGAATCATCTCGGCCTCGCACCAGCGGCCCGGACGATGCCCGTCGCTGCCGCGATCCCAGTCAATGATGATCATTTGACCGTGATCGTCTTGCAGAATATTTCGCGCATTGAGGTCGGGATGATGCGCACCGAAGCGATGAAACGCCGCGATGCAGCGGCCTAATTCCGCCCAGGGCGCCGACGCCGCGTCGTCATGGACCAAGCTCATGAAGTCGGCGCGAACCGGCACTCGGCGCATCAGCAACGCAGCGCGATACAGCAGGCCCTCGCGCCAGTGCGCCGCGGCAATCGGTTCGGGCACCGGCAGGCCGGCCTCGACCAAGCGCTCAAGCAGAGCCAATTCGCGCGCGCCGCGCGTTCGACTCGCACCGCACCAGAGGTAGTGTTCGCGGTTAAACCGCGCCATCCATCCGCCACGCCGGTAATGACGCAGCACGGCCTGACCAAAGGGCCCGTCCAGATACCAGGCGCCACCGCGACCGCCCGCGCCAATCGGCAACGCATTGGCGCCATACGGGCGAAGGTCAAACCACGCCGCCTGCGCACGATCGCGCCACGCCGTGGCGGCGTCGATCTCGGGCAATCCGTGGGCGGCAGACGCGAGCGCTATCATGCGACGCAGTCTAGCAAGGCGTTTCCCGTGCTTTCTCCGCCCTCTTCCGTCTGCGTGCTTCGCCTCTCGGCTCTCGGTGACGCCACGCACGTGGTGCCGATGATTCGCCGCTTGCAGCAGCATGCGCCCGGCATGGCCATCACCTGGGTCATCGGCAAAGCCGAGTCGGCGATGCTCAAGGGTCTCGATGGCGTCGAATTCATCGTCTTCGACAAGAAGTCGGGCTGGGCCGGTCTGCGCGCGCTGCGCCAAAGCTTGGCCGGTCGACGATTCGAGGTCTTGCTGCAGATGCAGCTCGCGCTCCGCGCCAATGCGCTGTCCACCCTAATCCGCGCCGATCGCCGCATCGGCTACGACGCCGCGCGCAGCAAGGAAGGCCATGGGCTCGTCATCAACGAGCGCATCCATCCGGGCGGCCAGCATGTGCTCGACGCCTTCGGTCGCTTTGCCGATGCCGTGGGCTGTCCGGTTAGCGATCCCGAATGGCGCTTGCCGGTGCCGGATGAGGCGCAGGTCTGGGCGGCTGAGCAGCTTCCCGGCGACACGCCAACCCTGATCATCTCGCCCTGTTCTAGCCACGCGCTGCGCAACTGGCATGCCGAGCGCTACGCGGCCGTGGCCTCGCAGGCGCAGGCGCGCGGCTGGCGCGTCGTGCTGTGCGGCGGCCCGAGCGCGCTGGAGCGCCACGTCGGCGACGCCGTGCTCGGGCATATGCCGGGCCGCGACCGCGTGCTCGACCTGATCGGCCGCGACACCTTCAAGCGCTTCATGGCGCTGTGCGGCCGTGCCTCGATCTTGCTCGGCCCCGACTCTGGCCCCGTGCACATGGCCAACGCGATGGGCTGTCGGGTCATCGCCCTCCACGCCTGCACCGACGCCAATCGAAGCGGCCCCTACAGCGACCTACGCTGGTCACCGAATCACTACAAGGCCGCGTCGCTGCAGTTCCTCCATCGGCCGGCCTCAAGCCTGCCTTGGGGCAAGCGCATCGAGTTCGCGGGCGTCATGGACCTGATCAGCGTCGACGAAGTGATTGAACGCTTCGAGGCCTGCGCCAGCGATCTTGGTGCCTAGGCCGATGACCTCAAGGCCTCGCCGATTTGCTGATGATCAACGCGCCTTCGACGGCGCCCGATAATTCTCGTAGCTCTTTTCTTCGACATAGGTCGAACCCAGCGCAAGGTTGATGTCTTTCTTCACCTTGGCGCGTTCGTCGTTTTCGAAATACACGGCCCGGGCCAGTCGAATGAAGTCCTCATCGAAGGCCTGCGCTTTTTCTTTCAGGCGGATGTCGTCCTCGATCACCCACAGGCGCTCGTTCACCGCCTTCAAGGCGAGCCGCAGCGGTGCGATGTCGGGAATCGATGCCGGATGCGCTGCCCAGGTCGTGGTCAGGGCGTCCAGTTCGCGTCGAATGTTCACCAGCTTCGCAGGGTCGCTAATGCGCTCCGCTTTGATCTCGAGGATGGCGATCTTGTCGAGCAGTTCGCCGAACGACACCGGCACGCTGATCTCTGACATCGGGAACACTCCATTCAAGGGAGGTGAAGTTTAGCGCGGCGCGCTTCAGACGCGACCAAGAAAAAAGGCGCCCCAAACGGGACGCCTTTTTCAAATTTGGCGGAGAGGGTGGGATTCGAACCCACGGTTGGCTTACACCAACGCCTGATTTCGAGTCAGGTACATTCGACCACTCTGCCACCTCTCCGGTGTATCTCGCCGTGCTTTCGGCATTGCTGCCTCGGTACTTTGAGCCGCGCATGGTACACGGGCGAATCGCCCTCTACCAGC
>JBBQIA010000351.1:0-2560 GCA_038324485.1 Lysobacterales bacterium | reverse complement strand
GAAGGCTGGCGCGGGCTCGCCGACGGTTGCTGCCGCATTGGCGTTGCTGGCGAAGGCAAAGGGAAGGGCGATGGCAAGAGCCGTAGCAATCAGAGTTTTCATGGTTGGCACTCCTTGAGGATGGTGGAAAAAACGGCGTCGAATTTAGCCGCGACCGGGGGAACGGGCGTCTTCCGCGGGAAGCGTCAGATGCTTGACGCGCAGCGTGCCGTTACGGTCATGCAGACCCAGCACCCATTCGACGCGTTCCGGCATGCGGTCGAAGGCGTCGCTGGCCGGATGGCGAAAGCGCAGCGCGCCGTCGCTGCCGAGGCTCGCGGTGATCGGTGACGAGGCGACGATTTGTGGCGTCAGTGGAAATACTTCAACGCGAGTGGCATCACCAACCCAGTCGTTCGCGCCATCAATCTGTGTGGCCACGTGGGTGGCGTCGCGCCAGCTGTGGCCCTTCGGCGCCGCCACGGCAACCGGCACGCGCGATAAAGATTCGGCAAACGCCGCGGCATCCGTAGAGGCCACAGCACGCGCCGCCACCGGCAGGTCGAGCGTGAGTGTGGCTTCGTCGGGAATGCAGGTGTCGGCACAAATCAGCCAGCGGGCTCGCAGCGAGGCTTTGAAACGCTCGCCGGGGCGCGCTTGCGCTGGAACAGTCAGCGCCACCGGCAGCAGCAGGGCGCCGCTGTAGCCGAAGTTGGTCAGCGGCCCGAAGGGCAGGCGCTCGGGGAAGGGCCAGCGAATCTCGCCGGCGCTAGCGCCGTCGGGCAACTGCCACGTATAGCGCGTCGCTAAGCCGGAGTCGCCCGGCAAAATCCAATACGTGTGCCAGCCCGGGTCGTGAACGATGCGCAGCCCCGCCGTAAGACGCTGGCCAGGCTGAACGCTCTGGTGATCAGCAATCAAGGCGACGCGGGCGTTGAGCGTGGGCTGCAGGCGCGCGTCTGCCAGAACGGCCGGATCGACCGCCGCGGTCTTGGCCGCCATCAATAAAGACGGCATCAGCGCGAGGACGGCGCAGGCCAAAGGACGGAAGCGTGGAGGAAAGGGCATGTGCAGCAAGACCATATAGAGCGCAGTAGACCGACAGATTCGCCATTTGAGGTGAAGCAGGCGTGCACGGGCCTCACGCGATCGACACCGCATCACCACAACACCTGCACACCAAACGCACGCTCGCCTGACGCGCCTTCGCTCAGTCTCTGCGGTGTGCGATCAGCACGTCTTTTCTAATGAACGCCCCCAACAGGAGCTCCACATCATGCTGTCTTTCGCCCATCGTTCTTTGCTCGCCCTCGCCATCACTGCAGCCGTCGCCATTCCGGCCGTTGCCCACAACCACGGCGGCTCCGCCTCCACCATGGAAGCCGCGAAGCCGGCCGGCACCATCGTTGATGTTGCTGCCAGCAATCCTGATTTCGCGACCCTCGTCGCTGCGGTCAAGGCCGCTGGCCTCGTTGAAACCCTGTCGGGCCCGGGTCCGTTCACGGTGTTCGCGCCGACCAACGAAGCCTTCGCCAAGCTGCCGGCCGGTACGGTCGAGAACCTGCTGAAGCCGGAGAACAAGGCCCAGCTCGCCGCGATCCTCACGTACCACGTGGTCGCCGGCAAGGTTCTGGCCGCCGATGCGGTCAAGCTCACCAAGGCCACCACCGTTAACGGTGCGGACGCGGCCATCGTCGTCACCGGCGGTACCGTCACCATCGACGGCGCCACGATCATCGCCACCGACGTTGCCGCCAGCAATGGCGTCATCCACGTCATCGACACGGTGATGCTGCCGGAGTAACGGGCCTGCGTTTAGGCTTCGGGAGCGGGCGCTACCAGCGCCCGCCACCCCTCAAGTTGAGACTCGACTTTGGCATCGGCCACGTAGTCGTCGTCTAGCGGCACCGCGTCAACCAGAGCACGTGCTAAGTGCACGCTGCCCACCACGTCCAGCCCGCGTCCGCGGAGCATCGAAGGGCGATGGTGAAAGGCCACGGCCTCGACCATTTCCATCGGCAGGCCCCAAAGAGCCATCAGGCCTGCGCCCAAGAGCGACGATCGCGGCGCCAGGCGCCCCAACTCGCCCGGCAAGGGCGGAGCATTCAGCATTGAACCAGGCAGCAATGCGCCGATGTCGGCCAGTAGAGCGGCACTGCCCGCCATGGCCGCATCGCGCGGCGTCCGGGCGATTCGCATCGCAAGCACCGAGGCGCGCATCGATCGGTCTTCATTCTCTTCGATGCCCGGCCCCGATAAGCGGCTGAACACTTCGCTCGCTAGCACCAGCTGGGCGATCGTTTGCAGGCCAAGACGCTGCGTGGCGGCATTCAAATCATTGACGCTGCGGCCCCGTGAGTAGAGGGCCGAATTTGCGGTGCGCAGAACACGGGCGGCCAGCACCGGGTCGCGCTTCAGCACCTGCACGGCGTCGTCCAGATCAGCGCCATCGTCGGCGATGACCATGCGCAGGCTCAGATAGGAACTTGGCGAGGCCGGCAGGCGCGACACTTCGCCCAGTTCGGCGCGCAGGGCCGGATCGCGCAGCAGGCCACGAACGGTGAGAACTCGGCGCATCGCG
>JBBQIA010000350.1:0-2570 GCA_038324485.1 Lysobacterales bacterium | reverse complement strand
AAAGAGATAGGCCTCTTCTTCGGCAGTAAATTCGCTGTCCTCGTCGTCAAACTGCTCGTCTGCAGAGCCCTCGTCGTCTTCTGAAGCTGATTCATCGAACTCCTCGTCGTCCTCCGACTCGTCGCCCTCGTCCCAGCTCTGCTCGTCTTGCATGCCGGCCAGCAAGGCTCCCGCGGTCCACGCGGAAACCGGCGCTGCCGCGACCGAATGCGAGACGGCGAAGGTCAGAATAATCGCCAATGCAAGGCGTTGATGAGTGGTTTTCATGCGGCACTCCCTCCCCGGAATGATTCCCGATTGAGCGCTTGAACGAGACCGCCGTCAAATCAAGGCGTGCCCTTACACTCTCGCCTCGTCTGATGGGAGTCCTCGATGCATCCTCTGCGCCGCCTGTTCGGCTACGCCCGCGCCTATCGCCGCAATGCAGTGTTGGGCACCGTGTATTCGGTGCTCAATAAGATCTTCGATGTGCTGCCCGAACTCTTGATTGGTGTGGCCATCGACGTGGTGGTGAATCGCGAAGCCAGCTTCATCTCGCGCTTCGGCATCACCGACCCGATGCAGCAGCTGATCGCGCTGACGATCCTCACCGTCGTCATCTGGGTGGCCGAATCGGGGTTCGAGTATTTGCTGGCGCTCAAGTGGCGCGGATTGGCGCAAGACCTGCAGCACGCCCTGCGGCTCGACGCGTACGTGCATTTGCAGCAGCTGCCGCCGGCCGCCATTTCGGAAGCGCGCAGCGGACGCTTGATGGCCGTGCTCAACGAAGACGTGAATCAGGTCGAGCGCTTTCTCAACACCGGGGCGAACGAACTGATTCAAGTGGTCGTCGGCTCGCTGCTGGTCGGATTCTTCTTCTTCGCGATGACGGCCAGCCTCGCCGCCTTGGCCCTGATGCCGGTGCCGCTGATCCTGATCGGCGCCTTCTGGTTTCAGCGCCGTCTGCAGCCGCGTTACGCCGCTGCGCGCGAAGCCGCCGCCAACGTGTCGGCGCGACTGGACAACAATCTGTCGGGCATCGCCACCATTCAGGCCTACACCGCGGAAGCCATCGAAGCGCGGCACGTCGAGGAGGCCTCCGACGCCTATCGCGGCGCCAATGCGGAAGCCATCCGCTTCGCTGCCGCCATCACGCCGGTGATCCGCATGGCCGTGCTGGCCGGTTTTGCGGTGACCCTGCTCTACGGGGGTGCGCTGGTGCTGCAGGGCGACTTGGGCGCCGGCAGTTACGCCGCCCTCGTGTACCTGACGCAGCGCCTGCTGTGGCCGCTCACCCGCTTGGCCGAAATGACCGACCTCTACAACCGCTCCATGGCCTCGGTGCAGCGGGTGATGTACCTGTTGGAGAGCCCTTTACCGAAGCGGCCCAGCGACACCCTCAACGCACGACCGAAGGGCGCGCTGGTGTTCGACAACATCGGTCACGCCTACGGCGCGCTGCGTGCCATCGACGGGCTGGGCTTTGCCATCGCGCCGGGTCACACCGTCGCGCTGGTGGGCAGCACCGGCGCCGGCAAAAGCACCTTGCTAAAGCGTCTGATGGGTTTTCTGGAACCGCAGCAGGGCCGCATCACGCTGGACGGCATCGACCTCGACACGGTAGATCCAGCCTCGTGGCGGCCGCACATCGCCTACGTCGCTCAGGAGCCCTTCCTGACCGACGGCACCGTGGCCGAGAACATCGCTTACGGCAGCACGGACGTGGACGCCGGCCGCATCGAAACCGCCGCGCGCGCGGCGGAAGCGCATGACTTCATTGCCGCCCTGCCCGAGGGCTATCAGTCGGCGGTGGGCGAACGCGGCGCGCGCCTTTCGGGCGGCCAGCGGCAGCGCATCGCTCTAGCGCGAGCGCTGTATCGCGATCCGGCTGTGCTGGTGCTGGACGAGGCCACCTCGGCGATCGACAACGAAACCGAAGCCGCCATCCAGCGCTCGCTGGCCACGCACGCCAAGGGCCGCAGCACTTTGGTGGTGGCGCACCGCCTGAGCACGGTGCGACACGCCGACGCGATCCATGTCCTTGAACACGGGCGCATCGTGGAATCAGGAACGCATGACGACCTCGTAGCGCGCGGCGGGGTTTACGCCGCGCTCTGGCGCCTGCAGACGGGAGAAGCCTGAGGCGCGGCGGGCTAGCGCCGCATCGCCGGACCGGGAACTTCGGCAGCTTCCGTCTGCGCGCTCGCTGCCTGAGCGGCCTCACGTTGGGTGGCGGCTTGGCGCTCGACCTCGGCGGCCCGCTGAGCGACCTGCGCCGCATGCTGATCGCGTCCGTCCTGCAGCCACTGCTGCCCCGATTCGAGGCGAACATAGTCCTGCGATGCACCCCGCATCCCCGCCGCGTCGCCGCGCTGCGCCGAGATGGCGAGACGGTTGAAGAGATCATCGACCGACTGTTGCGGGGAGTGGGCTTGGCCTGAGGTGCCGAGCTCGAAGAACGGGGTGCGATTCGCGGTTTCTGCGGCCGGCATGGCCGGGCCCAGCGGGTTGGGCGTCGTGCGGACTTGCCGAAACTCCACCGTCGAGGCCAGCGCCGCATCGATGGGTTCGCGCTCCACGCAGACGCGGGC
>JBBQIA010000349.1:0-2570 GCA_038324485.1 Lysobacterales bacterium | reverse complement strand
GGCAATGGCGAACCGCTGACGGGTCGATTCACCCTGCCGGTAGGCGCTCAGTTCGTGACCACGCTGGCCGGCGAGAACGATCAACGCTTCCTCTTGGCCTCGTCATTCGGTTACGGCTTCACCACTCGATTCGAAAACTTCGTGGGACGCAACAAGGCCGGCAAGGCGCTGTTCAATCCCGACACGGGCGCGGCCGTGCTGCCGCCGGTGGCGGTGAACAACGCCAGCAGCGATTGGGTTGTTGCGGTCACCAGCGCGGGCCATTTGCTGGCCTTCCCGCTCAAGGAGCTGCCCGAGCTCGATAAGGGCAAGGGCAACAAGTTCATCCAGATTCCGCCGGCGAAGCTCAAGAGCGGCGACGAAACCGTGGCCGCCGTGGCCGTCGTGCGTCAGGGTGGTGAAGCGACGCTGTACTGCGGTGCCCGCAAGCTGACTTTGAGCTGGCGCGACCTGCAGGCTTACGAAGGCGCGCGCGCCAGCCGTGGCCATCTGCTCCCGCGCGGCTTCCAAAAAGTGGACCGCATCGAAAGCGCCTAAGTCGCAGGCCGGTCGCTATGGCAGCGGCCGGCTTGCTTCAACGCCGGCAGTTCGGGCGACGTCCGTTTGTGCGTGCCTGCTCATACGCGGGCAGCAAGCCCGGCGCGCGAGCCTGCAGTGCGGCGATGCGATTTGCAGGATCAGGGTGCGTCGACAGCATTTGCGGCGGGCGGCCACCGCTGCTCAAGCCCTGCATGTTTTGCCACAGCGCCACGGCGGCACGCGGATCGAATCCGGCGTTCGCCATGATCTGTTGACCCAGCACGTCCGCTTCGCTTTCGTGCACGCGCGAAAACGGCAGCACCACGCCGATCTGTGCGCCGAGGCCCAAGGCCCCCATCAGCAGCTTGGTATTTTCTGGCGACGTGCGCGACCCGCTATAGGCCTGCGCAGCTTCAAGGGCGATCCCCGCCGCCATCTGCTGCGAGACGCGTTCCGCGCCGTGGCGCGAGAGCACGTGAGCAATCTCGTGCGCCAACACGGCCGCTAATTCGTCCTGCGTCTTCGCCACGTTCCACATGCCAGTGTTCACGCCCACCTTGCCGCCCGGTAAGGCAAAGGCATTCGGGTTCGCGTCGTCGAAAACCTGCACCTCCCACGCAACGCGCTGAGCGTCGGGCGGCAGCGCGAGCTTCAGCGCGTCCACCACACATCGCGCAGTGCCCAGCTTTGCAGCGTCGCGCGAGAGTTTGTCCGTCTGCTTCATCTGCTCAAACGACGTCGCCCCGAGCTGGTTCATTTGCGCCTCGCTCACGGCAATGAACTGGCTTCGGCCCGTGGGCGAGGTGGCGCAGCCGCTCAGTCCGAGCAAGGCGATGAGCATCGTCGGGCCCATCAAACGCGGGGCGAAAACACGAAGGCGTGCGGTCATGGCGGCAGCATCCAGAAGCGGGGCCTTGAGTGTAGCCCCGCTGCACCCGCGCCTCGGCTAGGCTTCTGGCAAACCGAATGGAGCCCTGCTCATGCTGAAGTGGATTCGCCGCGCGCTGATGGTGCTGCTCGCCTTGCTGGTGCTGACGGCCTTACTGGTTTGGATGGCGCTGCGCGGCAGCGTGCCGACCTACGACGGCGAGCTGGCCCTAAGCGGACTTTCGGAGCCGGTGTCGGTCACTCGCGACGAGCGCGGCATGGTGAGCATCGAGGCCGAAAACCAGACCGACATGGCGCGCGCACTCGGCTTCGTACACGCCCAAGAACGCTACTTTGAAATGGACCTGACGCGGCGCTCAGCCGCCGGCGAACTCTCCGCGCTGTTCGGTGCACGCGCACTTGAGATCGACCGTCGCAATCGCCTGCATCGCCTTCGAGCCCGCAGCGAGGCCTCCATGGAGCGCATCTCTGGACCGCATGCCGATGTCCTTCGCGCCTATACCGAAGGCGTCAATGCCGGCCTAGCGTCGCTGTCCGTGCGACCCTGGCCCTATCTGCTGCTGCAGCAATCGCCGAAGCCGTGGACGGACGTCGATTCGGCGCTGACCGGCTACGCGATGTTCTTCGACCTGCAAGACGAAGCCAACTCACGCGAGTGGGCCATCTGGCGGCTTCGCGAGGTCGTTCCGCCCGCGCTCGCAAACCTGCTGTTGCGCGATGGCACGGCATGGGACGCGCCGCTGTTTGGCGAGACTCGCGGCGACGCCGTCCTGCCCGATGCCGACACGCTCGATCTGCGCACGCTGCCGCGCCCACCGGAAGACGCCGACGTGGAGCACGCCCTGTCCGAGCCGGCCGCACCCGGCAGCAATAACTTTGCGGTCGGTGCCGCAGCCAGCGCAGACGGTCGTGCCATCGTGGCCGGCGATATGCACCTTGGACTTCGCGCGCCCTCGCTGTGGTTTCCGGCGCGCCTGCAGTACGCCGATGCCGATGCGCCAAACGGCCGCGTCGACATCACGGGCGTCACCCTACCCGGCGTACCGGGTGTGATCGCCGGCAGCACCCCGCACATCGCATGGGCCTTCACCAACAGCTACGGCGACTGGCTGGATTTTTTCGAGATCGATTTCGTCGATGCCGAACAGACACGCTACCGCACG
>JBBQIA010000348.1:0-2580 GCA_038324485.1 Lysobacterales bacterium | reverse complement strand
GAAGCAAGCGTGCCCTTCGGCGTGGCCTATGCCGCAGGAGCACTCTGCGAAGTGCTGTGGCACACCCTGCCGCTGAACGGCGAGCCGCCGATGACGCGCTTCGTCGCCGAGCAGCTGGCCACGCCGCATTGGTACGACCTCTCGGCGGCGAAGCGGGATTTTGGTTACGTGCCGCAGGTCAGCATCGACGAAGGCCGCCGGCGTCTAGCGGCATGGTGGGCCAAGGCGCACTGATTGCGGCATGCTCGGGGCCTCCCCGATCGGATGCCGACCATGACTCGTCACGCCCTGTCTCTGCTGATCTCGCTGGCGCTGGCCAGCGGAGCCGCGCATGCCGCCACCGTTGGAGCCACCGCCTCGCCTGTTGCGCTGCCGTCTGGGCAGGCCACCGACCTGCTGATTGCCGCCAGCATCCACACGAGCGACGCCGATGCCGGCGCGCCACCCGCGACGGCGATGGCTTGGGACCTCAACGGCCGGATTGTCGCCGTCGGCACCGCCGACGCCCTGCGCGACCGATTCCCCGATGCGGTGATCCACGATGCGGGCAGCGCCCACGTAATGCCCGGCCTGATCGATGCCCACGGCCACCTGATGGGCTTGGGCTTCGCCCTTCTGCGTGCCGACCTGATGGGCACGACCAGCAAGGCAGAAATCATCGCGCGCCTGCAGGCCTATGCCCGCGACCTTCCGGCGGATGCTTGGATCATCGGTCGCGGCTGGGATCAAAACGACTGGGCCGAAAAAGAATTTCCGACCGCTGCCGATTTAGACGCCGCCTTCCCCAACCGTCCGGTCTGGCTGGAGCGCGTCGACGGGCACGCCGGCTGGGGCAACACCGCCGCCATGCGCGCCGCTGAGGCCGCCGGCGCGCGCGCCTTCGACGGCGACTGGCAGGTGGAAGGCGGACGCGTGCTGCGAACGGACGGCAAGGCCACGGGCGTATTCATCGATGCCGCGGCAGCAATCGTCGACGCCACCGTGCCCGCTCCGTCCGAGGCCCTGCGCGAGGAAGCCTTTGCACGCGCGCTAGCGGCCGCGGCGGCCAGCGGCCTGACCGGCGTGCACGACATGGGCGTCTCGCGCGCGGATTTAGCGATGTATGCCCGCTTCGCAGATCAAGGCCGTCTAGGCCTGCGCGTCGAGGCCTATGCCGACGGCGACCGTGATGCCCTTGCCGACCGCTGCGCCACCGGCCCGTATCAGCACGCCAGCGGTCGTCTGGCGATGCGCGGCGTCAAGATTTACATGGACGGCGCCCTGGGCAGCCGCGGTGCGGCGCTGATCGAGGACTACAGCGACGAGCCCGGTCATCGCGGCCTCATGCTGATGCGCCGCGAAGCGCTCGACACCCTCTTGGCGAAAGTGAAAGCCTGCCGCCTGCAGGCCGCCACGCACGCGATTGGCGACGCGGCCAATCGGCAGGTGCTGGACGGCTACGCCAAGGCGCTCGGCGCCGACGCGGCCAGCAGCGACCACCGCTGGCGCATCGAGCACGCGCAGGTGGTGGCCCCTGCCGACCTGCCGCGCTTTGCCGAACTGGGCGTGATTGCCTCGATGCAGCCCACCCATGCCACCTCGGACATGCCCTGGGCCGAAGCGCGGCTGGGCGCCGCCCGACTGCGCGGCGCCTACGCGTGGAAGACCCTGCACGACAGCGGCGCGCGCTTGGCGCTGGGCTCGGACTTCCCGGTGGAATCGGTTGACCCGCGCCTTGGGCTGTATTCGGCGCTCACCCGCCAAGACCTTACCGGCATGCCGGAAGGCGGCTGGCAGCCGCAGGAGCGCTTGTCGATTGCCGAAGCAGTGGCCGGATTCACCCGCGACGCCGCGTTCGCCGGCAGGGACGAGGGCGACTTGGGCCGCTTAGCGCCCGGCTACCTCGCCGACTTCATCGTGGTGGACGCCGACCCGGCCCACGTCGCGGCCGCGCGTCTACCGACGCTGCGCGTTGAATCCACGTGGATTGACGGGCGTCCCGTGTTCCAGCGCGAGGCGGCGTCGGACTAAGGCCAGCGCAAACGAAGGCGATCGCCGCTCAGCGACCGTCGCGTTTCCAAGGTCGGATCAAGCCCGGTGCGCGCGGGGCCGCATTGCTCGGCCCCGTATCACGGCGCGACTGCGTGGCGGCACGCGGCGCACCCACGCGAGCAGCGCGCGGCGTGAGTTCGGGCGCGGCAATCTCGCGCCACTGGCCGGGCAAGAGGCCGTCCAACGCGTAAGGACCGATGGCCTCGCGCACCAAGCGCAGGGTCGGCAGGCCGACGGCAGCGGTCATGCGCCGCACCTGCCGGTTGCGACCCTCGCGCAGCACCAGCCGAATCCACCCGTCCGGCACGCTTTGCCGCACGCGCACCGGCGGCACGCGCGGCGGCAGCCAGATCGGCGCCTCGATGACCTGCGCCTCCGCAGGCTTGGTCGGGCCATCGTTCAACATCAGGCCATCGCGCAGCCGCTGCAGCGCGTCGTCGCTGGGCTGACCTTCCACCTGCACCAGATACGACTTCGGCCAGTCGAATTTCGGCGACCCAATCGCCGCCACCAGCGCACCGTCGTCGGTGAGCAGCAGCAGCCCCTCGC
>JBBQIA010000347.1:0-2589 GCA_038324485.1 Lysobacterales bacterium | reverse complement strand
CGGATCACGTGTCGGATACGGTGCAGAACGTCCGCATCCAGGCTGTGCGCCGCAGCAGTCCGACCCTGGCCTGCGTGCCGCTGTTCGCCAACGTGACGCGTAACGTGGGCTTCTGGTCAAACTACGCCGACCCGACTACCGGCACGCGCGCCGTCAATCTGGGCGGCGTGTCCTTGGGCGCCGCGTCGCCGGGCTCGCCGTTCGCCCTATCCTTCGACAGCACGGGCACGGCCAACACAACCCTTCGTTATTCGGATGCCGGCGCCGTTCGCCTGCAGGCCCGTTACGCGGGTAGTGCGGCCAGTGGCGATGCGGGTTTGGTGGTGACGGGCGAAGACCAGATCGTCGTTCGCCCAGCGCGCTTTGAACTCACTCTTCCGACTTACAACACGGCAACGGCTGCGCAGCCGGGTGACGCGACGCGCCCCGTTTTCACGACGGCAGGATTGGCGTTTCCGGCCTCGATTCGAGCTCTGAATGCGAGCGGCAATGTCACGCCGAATTTTGGCCGCGAGGCGATTCCGGAAGGGGTTCGTATTGAGTCAGTGCTGGAGGCGCCGGTGGGCGGCAACAACCCGACGCCGGTGATGGCAGGGGGCCTCAACACGTTTGTGAATGGCGCGAGCAGCGGCACCCTGCGCTGGGACGAAGTGGGCGTGATCACCCTGCGGCCGCGTTTGGCAAGTGCGCCGTATTTGAATTTTGTCGATAACGGCGCGCCCCTCATCACCGGCGACGTGGTGGGTACCGACTTGCCGCGCATTGGTCGATTTGTGCCGGCGCGCCTGGCCGTGACGCCCAATGTGCCGACGCTGGCGCCGTCCTGCATTGCGGGTGGCTTCGGCTACGCGGGACAGGATTTTGGATTTAGCGCTGCGCCGCAGCTGACGGTGAGTGGTATCAATGCGCTGGGCGCGGTGACGGGTAACTACGTGAACGGCACGGGCGCGGCGAATGCGTTCTGGAAGTTCCCCGGCAGCTTGGTCAATCGCCTCTACGCCTCCACCGCCACGGGCACGACCGCAGTGCTATCGCGCACGACCAATGGCGGCAACGCGGTGGTCAGTGAAAACACGGCTGCACCCTTCGACGGCACGGGCTTAGTGACCGTCAATGGCGACCGCCTGACGTATGCCAAGCCCGCGAAGCCCGAGGCGCCATTCAATGCCTTTGCCACCCTGACGCTCAGCGCGGCCGACCTGACCGACAGCGATGGCGTCTGTTTCGACACCGCAGCGCTCAATGGCTGTGACCCGCTGACCGTGAGCGGCATCGCGGGTGGCACGCAACGCTGGGGCCGAATTGCGGTCACCAATGCCTTTGGCCCGGAGTTGATGGACCTGCAGGTGCCCATGCGCGCCGAGTACTTCACCGGCACGACCTTTGTCGCGAATGCCGAAGACGTGTGTACGGGCATCAGCCTTCAGCCGCTGGTGGATGCTAACCCGGCCGATAGCCTGCAGCCGGCCGAAACTTGCGTGCAAGACAGCGGCAGCCCGGGCGCGAGCGGGCAGGGCTGTGCGGCGGCTGGTCCCGTAGCGCGGCGCTACACGCTGACGCCGCCGGTGGGATCAAGCGGGCAGTTCATGCTGTGGCTGCGGGCGCCGGGCGTCGGCAACGTCGGCATTCTTGATCTGACGCCGAACGTCCCCGCTTGGCTGCAGTTCGACTGGCGTGGCGCGGGGCCGGTGGCACCCACCGCGCGAGTGGGCTTTGGTGTCTACCAAGGCGACCGTCGCGCCATTCATGAGCGCGAAGTGTATTGAGGCTCGTGTCGCGCCGGATGGCGCGAGGCTTCAGTCGGGGTAGTGAAGCTTGACGATCGCGAAGCGCGTCGGGCCGGCTGGCAGCAGCACCTCGAACTCCTCGTCCACGCGCTTTTTCAGGGCAGCACGGGCAAACGGTGAGTCAATGCTGATCCAGCCTAGGCTGGCGTCGATCTCATCCGGCCCCACGATGCGGTATTGCGCTTGGGTGCCGTCGTCATCCCGCTCGACGGTGATCTGCGCGCCGAAGAACACCGCCAGCGGGTCGCTGGGTCGGGCGTCGACCACCCTCAAGGTGGTGATGCGCGTGCTGAGGTAGCGCACTCGGCGATCAATCTCGCCAAGCTGTTTCTTGCGGTAGGTGTACTCGGCATTTTCCGAGCGGTCGCCTTCGGCCGCGGCCGCTGCGAGCGCGCGCACAACTTCGGGGCGACGCAGGCGCCAAAGTTCATCCATCTCGGCCTTCAGGCGCTCAAAACCCTGGCGGGTGATAAGCGCCGTCGATGCGCCGGTTGGAGGGCGCCAGCGGCCCATGCGGGGCTCTAGATGCCTTAACCGGCTGCCGCCGCCGCCGGAATGTAGACCAGCGGCGAGTCGGGGCCGATGGGCAGCTCAAACCAAATCCACACGCCGAACATCAGGCTCCAGCCGACGAAGAACACCAGCGAGTAGGGCAGCATCGTGGCGACCAAGGTGCCGATGCCCGCCTTCGGTTCGTAGCGCTGGAAGAAGGCGATGATCAGCGCGAAGTAACTCATCATCGGCGAGATGATATTGGTCACCGAATCGCCGACGCGATAGGCCACTTGCGTCATTTCCGGCG
>JBBQIA010000346.1:0-2592 GCA_038324485.1 Lysobacterales bacterium | reverse complement strand
GGCGGCGGCGATCATTAGGGCAAGTCGTTGCTTCACGGTTTGGAGTCTCGTGTTTGGATGGATGTCACCCCTCAAGCATACCGCTCGGGAAAAATGCACACGTATGCAGCGCAGCATCGCATTGCGGGACGCGTTAAATTGAGCCAATGAATAGCCCATCAGAACGCCTGCGCGACATCGACTTTCCGCCCACCGACGCCCGTCTTCGCGAGGACGTAGGCCGTTTGGGCAGCTTGGTGGGAGAGATCCTCGCCGAACAGGGTGGCGAGGCCTTCCTCGACCATGTGGAACGCGTGCGCCGCGCCGCGATTCAGCGCCGAGAGGAGGGCGGGCCGCTGGCCGACCTCCGTACCGAACTGGCAGCTTTGCCGCCCGCACAGCAAACCGAACTCGTGCGTGCGTTCGCTCTGTATTTTTCGGCGGTGAATTTGGCCGAGCGCGTGCATCGCATTCGTCGGCGTCGTGACTATCAGCGGCAGTCCGATGCCAAGGCGTCGGTGCAACCGGGCAGTCTGCTCGATGCATTGCTGCGACTGAAGGCCGAAGGCATTTCCCTCGAAACGGTGACGGCCCTGCTGCCCGACCTGCGCATCGAGCCCGTGTTGACGGCGCACCCCAGTGAAGCGGTGCGTCGCGCTCTGCTGGATAAGGAGGCGGTGATTGCGCAGGCCCTCATCGCCGACATCGACGGCATGCGCACGCCTGCGGAAGCCCGTGCCGATCGCGAGGTGATTCGCACTGCGCTGACCGCCGGTTGGCAGACCGAAAGTGCGGCGCCGCGAAAGCCGACGGTGGCCGATGAATCTGCGCAGGTGGGCTATTACTTGGGCGACGCGATTTATCGCGCCCTGCCGATTTTTTTCGAGGCCTTCGAAGAAGCCTTCATCGAGGCCTACGGCAAAACCCCGACGCTCCCGCCTCTGCTGCGTTTCACCACGTGGGTGGGCGGCGACATGGACGGCAATCCGGCGGTGGGCGCCGAGACCATTGCCACCACCCAGCATGATCAGCGGCAGCGCGTCTTAGCCGCCTACGCCGAAGATGTGAACCATCTGAAAGCCATGCTCACCCAGTCGCGCACGCGAGTGGGCTGCAGCGACGCCTTCGATGCGCGCTTAGACGAGTACGCCGCGCGCTGGCCGCAGGCCCTGCATTTTCCCGACACGCCGTATCGCGCTTTCTTGGGCTTGGTGCAGGAGCGTCTGCGGGCCACGCAAGAAGACCGCCTAACCGGCTATCCCGACGCGGCGACCTTCGACGCCGACTTGGCCTTGGTCGAAGACAGTTTGCTCAGCCACCGCGGTGAGAACGCTGGCGTGTTTGGCCTGCGCCGCGTGCGTCGTCGCGTGGCCGCATTTGGTTTTCATCTGGCGGCGCTGGACCTGCGTCAGCACGCCGATGTGCACCGCGATGCCGTTGCGGAATGGTTGGAAGAGCCAGCCTTTGCCGACGCCGAGGCCGAGGAGCGCACGCAGCGTCTGCACGAGGCGCTGGACGAAGCCCTTCCCGTGACCGAGCCCGGCCTGCCGGTGCCGCCGCGATCGTTGCCCGCCGATGCACCCTCGGCGCTGCGGATGCGCCACGTGTTCCGCGCCATCATCGAGGGCCGCAGCCGCTATGGCGCCGGCGCGTTCGGGCTGTACATCGTCAGCATGAGCCGCAGTGCGGCCGACGCCTTGGCCGTCTTGGCCTTGGCGCGCTTCTCAGGATTGGTGGACGCGGCCGGCCGCGTGCCGCTGGATGTGGCGCCCTTGTTCGAAACGGTGGACGACCTGTCCGCCGCGCCCGACACCCTGCGCGACTTGCTGGCCGATCCGCGTTGGCGCACGCATTTGAAGGCGCGCGGCGACGTGCAGTGGGTGATGTTGGGCTACAGCGACAGCGCCAAAGACGGCGGCCTAATGGCTGCCCGTTGGGCCTTGCAGCGCGCGCAAGTGCGCTTGGGCGAAGTGGCGGCTGAGTTCGGCGTGAAGCTGCGTTTTTTCCACGGTCGCGGTGGGTCGGTGTCGCGGGGTGGGTCGCGCACCGAGCGCGCCGTCATGGCCGGCCCGCGTGGCTCGGTGGGCGGCGTGCTGCGCTTGACCGAACAGGGCGAAGTGATTCATCGCAAATACGGCCTGCGGGCCCTTGCCCTGCGTAACTTGGAACAGGCTACCGGCGCCGTGCTGCGCGCCACGCTGGCGCCGCGCAAGCCCGACACCCGCGAGGCGGCGTGGCGAGAGATGGCCGACCATTTGGCCGGCACGTCGCGCGCCGCGTATCGCGGTCTGGTTTACGAGCGCGCTGATTTCGTCGAGTACTTCCGCGAAGCCACGCCCATCGACGTCATCGAACGCCTAAACATCGGCTCGCGGCCCAGTAAGCGCGGCGCCGGGCTGGAAGGCCTCCGTGCGATTCCTTGGGTGTTTGGCTGGAGTCAGAACCGCAGCAATCTAACCGCGTGGTACGGCGTGGGCTCGGCGCTGACTTCGGCGCGCGAGCGCTTTGGGGATGCCGCCTTGATGGAGATGGCGCGGGACTGGCCCTTCTTCGACACGGTGCTCGACGATCTGGAAATGATTCTGGCCAAAACCGACATCGGCATCTTCGAGG
>JBBQIA010000345.1:0-2629 GCA_038324485.1 Lysobacterales bacterium | reverse complement strand
CGGGCAGTGCCAACCTTAGTAACGATCACCGCGATCAGGCGGCGGCAGGGTTTCGGGAACGGCTAATTCTGCCGGTGCCCGCGTCGAGGGTTCGTTGCGGCGACTCGTGTCGTTACGGCGGTCGTCGCGAGGGCTTTCGTTACGCGGTGCGGGCTCGTCGCGGCGATTGGGTTCCGGCATCGCGTCGCGACCCGATCCCGCACGCGACTCGCGCCATGCCTCACGGCGCCGCTCGCGCGGGTCATCGCGCATGATTCGAACGCGACCGTCCGGCGTGAGCACCTTCAAGCGGTAGACCTCGCGACCGTCGCGCTGCATCGATTCGGCGCGCAGCACTTCACCACCCGTCTGACGCTCAGCGCGAAGCACCGATTCCGGCAATTCCGAACGCCGAGAGTCCGAGCGCAGCGACGCCTCATCCTGCTGGGCAAACGCCGGGGCGGCCGAGACGGCAAGCAGGACAATGGCGGTGAGGGTCAACGCAACATGCATGGGCAGAGGATAGCTGTGCAGACGCGGCAGGAGCCAGCAGTGAGCGGAGTCTGTGCGTCGGGGGGTGAATTGCCTCTAAATCAAAAGATTTCGCCAACGCAGCAGCGCAGCGACCCGCCGGCCTTTTCGATCTCGGGAAGAGCGACGGCATGCAGTTGGAAGCCGGCTTGAGCAAAAACCCCGCGCTCTGCATCCGACAGCGCCGCCACTGCCCTGGCGCTTAAGAACGCGGCGTCCGGCGCTACGGCAATGCCGTTTCCGGCATAGGCCAGGCGGGCCTCGCGGCCCAAAGCCACGGCGTGCGGGGCATGGAAGCTTAGGATCGCCTCGGCCACCTCAGGCAGAGCAAAGCCGTCCGGGCAGACCACCGCCAAGCGTCCGGCATAGATCTGCAGCAGCACGTTCGTGTGGTATTCGTCGGGCGCCAAATCGAAAATCAAGGTGGCGTCGAGGCCGAAGGCGGCATGCATCGCCGCCGCACCGGCTTCGTCGCAGCGGTCAGAAAGTCCGCAATAGCCGATGTTCCGCGCGCGGTCGATCACCAAAGCGCCGGTCAACTCGGCCACGCCGATTTGCCGCGAGAGGTCAATCTCGCGATAGCCCAAGGCGTCGGTAAAGAAGCGCCGGATGTCCTGACGACCCGCCTCGCGCTGCCGCACCGCGTGCTTCATATGGCCAATCACCACGCGTCCAGGCGCAGTAGCAAAGACGTTATTCGGGAAGACCGCATCGGGCGTCGCGGCATCGCCAGGGAAGCTAACCACCGGCACATGGGCCGACAAGGCCTTCGCCAGTGCGCGATGTTCGGCCAGCGCCGAATTCGCGTCGACGCGATCGCTGAGGGCCATGTAAGCGTTGTCGCTTGCCGACTCTTCAGCCAGCGTCATGCCCTCCGGTGCGACCAAAAAGACCGCCTTCGGGAGAGCTCTCGCCGCGTTCGGTGCGTGCGTCGCCGCAAAAGCAAAAAAGCGTTCGATATCGCGAGTAATCACGCAGCCTCCCGGCGTTCGGTAACGGCCAAAGCGTCCACCATCAGCGCCATCCCGTCCACAGCGCGCGATGCGCCTTCGCTAAGCACCTGTCGAAACGCACGGCCGCCCGGCTGCGAGTGGAACAGGCCCAGCACATGACGGCTGATGTGCTTGATTGCCACACCACGCGCCAGCTGAGCTTCCACGTAAGGAAGGAAGTCCCGCAACAGCTCACCGCGCGGGCGTTCGGGGCGACCGTCGAGCATCGCCGCCATGCGGTGCAATCGATAGGGTTCGTGATAAGCCGCACGACCAATCATCACGCCATCCACTTGGCTGAGTTGCTCGGCCACCTGATCCAACTCGCGCAGACCGCCATTGACCAACACCGTCAAATCCGGTCGCTCGCGCTTCAGACGATGCGCCCAGTCATAGCGAAGCGGCGGTATTTCGCGGTTTTCTTTCGGCGAGAGGCCCTGCAGCCAAGCCTTGCGCGCATGCACGATAAACCGCGTGCAGCCCGCAGCCGCGACCGTCTCGACGAAGGCCAGAAAGACCTCGTAGTCCTCCTGCTCGTCCACGCCCAATCGGCACTTCACCGTCACCGGAACGGTCACGGCAGCCTGCATGCTGGCAATGCAGTCGGCCACGAGCGACGGCTCGCGCATCAGGCAGGCACCGAAGCGTCCGGCCTGCACGCGGTCCGACGGGCAGCCCACATTGAGATTGACTTCGTCATAACCCCAATCGACACCAATACGACTGGCTTCCGCCAAGAGCATCGGCTCGCTGCCGCCCAACTGCAGGGCAACCGGATGCTCGCTCGCATCAAAATCCAGCAGGCGCGGTCGGTCGCCGTGAATCACGGCGTTGGCGTGCAGCATTTCGGTGTAGAGCAAGGCCTTCGGGGCAAGCACGCGATGAAAAGCCCGACAGTGACGGTCGGTCCAATCCATCATCGGCGCGACAGAGAGACGGAGCGCCTCGGAACCTAACTCCGGGCGCGCGGGCTTGGGCACCGCGATCATGGTGAGACCACAGCAAACAGCGAAGCGATGAGCAACGCCGCGCCAACCATCACCAACCACTTTGGCCATGGCTTGCTCGCGCTTGACGAGGGCCGGGGCACGGTCAACGCGATATCGCCATCGAGCTCGTGCATCAAC
>JBBQIA010000344.1:0-2631 GCA_038324485.1 Lysobacterales bacterium | reverse complement strand
CAGCACGAAATCCGCTCACACTGGTCGCGGCGCGGCCGCGACGTGTTAGGGGATAGTGCTGTAGCCAGCAAAAGGGAAGCGCCGCATGTCCTACGAAATGATCCTGGTCGAGACGGTGGGGCGCGTCGGCCTCATCACGCTGAACCGGCCCAAGGCACTGAACGCGCTGTGCGACCAGCTGATGACCGAGCTCGGCGACGCGCTGCGCGCCTTCGATGCCGATGCCGGCATCGGCGCCATCGTCGTGACAGGCAGCGAAAAGGCTTTCGCGGCCGGGGCCGACATCAAGGAGATGAAGGACCGCGCCTACCCGGCGGTCTATTTCGACGATTTCATCGGCAAGCGATGGGAGGATGTGCTGCGCATCCAAAAGCCCGTGATCGCCGCCGTGGCGGGCTTCGCACTGGGCGGGGGCTGCGAGCTCGCTATGATGTGCGACCTGATCCTCGCTGCCGACAACGCGAAATTCGGCCAGCCGGAGATCAACCTCGGCATCATCCCCGGCGCCGGCGGCTCGCAGCGCCTGACGCGCGCCATCGGCAAGTCCAAGGCGATGGAGATGATCCTCACCGGCCGCATGATGGACGCCGAGGAGGCCGAGCGCGCCAACCTCGTCTGCCGCGTCGTGCCGCTTGCCGAGCTGCGTGCCGAGGCGCTGAAGATGGGCGAGAAGATCGCCTCGCTCTCAGCACCTTCGGTCGCGATGGCGAAGGAGGCGGTGGACATGGCCTTCGAAGGCACGCTGCGTGAGGGCGTGCGCTTCGAACGGCGGCTGTTCCTGTCGCTGTTTTCGACCGAGGACCAGAAGGAAGGCATGGCGGCCTTCGTCGAGAAGCGGAAGCCCGAGTTCAAGAACGCCTGAGCATGGGCAGGGCTGCGGGGATCTACGCCGCCGCCGCGCTGGCCGAGATCGCCGGCTGCTTCGCCTTCTGGGCCTGGCTGCGGCTGGGCCATTCGGCGCTGTGGCTGTGGCCGGGCCTTGCCTGCCTGGCCGCCTTCGCCTGGCTGCTGACGCTGAGCCCAGCGGAGCAGGCGGGGCGCGCCTTCGCCGTTTATGGCGGCGTTTACATCGTGGCGAGCTTGGGGTGGATGTGGGCGGTCGAGGGGCTACGCCCGGACCGCTGGGATGTGATGGGCGCGGCGCTGTGCCTCGGCGGTGCGGCGCTGATGCTGCTCGGGCCACGAATGGCGGCGTGACCTCCTAGCCGGGTGCCGCGTGGCATCGTCCATTGACTCGGCGAAGCGGCCGGCTGTAAGACCCCCGTCCGCCGTGGACGGCCCCGGCCGTTCAACGCATCGAAACATCCGACTGGTCAGATATCACAGCCCATGGCGAACAATGCTTCCGCGCGTAAGCGCATCCGCCAGACCGAGAAGCGCACCGAGCGCAACCGCGCCCGCCGCTCTCGCGTCCGTACCTTCATCCGCAAGGTCGAGCTGGCCATCGCCGGTGGCGACAAGGGCGCGGCCCAGTCGGCACTCCAGGCAGCGCAGCCTGAGATGCAGCGCGCGGCCGGCAAGGGCGTGTTCCACGCGAACACCGTGTCGCGCAAGCTGTCGCGCCTTTCGGCGCGCATCAAGTCGCTGGGCGCTGCCCCGCAGGCCTGATTGCTCCTCGGGGGCAAAGCCCCACGATGCTCAAGAATATGCTGAGTAAAAAAGAGTGGCGCGGCCGCATGGGCTGCCTCACTCTTTTTTGTGCGCTGAGCGCTCGACTGTTTTTTTCATCGCAAATGATTTGTCAAGCTGAGTTTTGACTTGGCGATGCAAAGTAATCATTTGCCGGCGGTCGATACAGGGCGGTAGCTTGGGATCGGGAGAGGCGGGGGCCTCGGTTTCAGAGTGTCGCTGCCGGTGCGCGGTTCGCCACGCACCGGAGCGTAGGGCGCGGGTGGCTCTGCCATCCTCGCCCTGCGGTTCGGTACCCTTGCGGTGCGGGCGGGCAATCCGGAACGAGCGTTTGAGGGTGACAGGTGCGTCGAATGGAGCAAGCAGGCGGGCCGTCGCCGTCGTCCCAGCCCTCGCCCTCCGGCCAGACTGCGGAACTCTGGGCGCGCATCCGCGGCCGGTTGCGCGACGAGGTTGGTGAGGTCGAATACCGAACCTGGCTTCGCCAGATGACCCTCGCCGCGGTGCAGGGCGAGGAAATCACGATCCTGCTGCCCACGCGCTTCCTGCGCGACTGGGTGCGCAGCCATTATGGCGACAGGCTGCGCAGCATGTGGCAGGCTGAAATTCCCGCCATCCGCACCGTCGAATTCCGCGTGGTGCCCGAGCCCCGCGCCGCCGCCGCCGCGCCCGAGCTGCGCAGCGGTGAACCGCCGCCGGTCGGCCCGCGCATCGGCGCGACGCTGCGCGGCCCGGCCGAGGCCGAGGCGTCGCCGCCCGCGGGCCTGGCCGAGCCACTCGGCAAGCCGGCCGAGACGCGCGCGCCCGATCCGCGCAGCGACTGGTCCGTGCCGCTCGACCCGCGCTTCACCTTCGACACTTTCGTCGTCGGCAAGCCCAATGAATTCGCGCATGCCTGCGCGCGCCGCGTGGCCGAACGGCCGGCAAGCCCGGGCTTCAACCCGCTGTTCCTGTACGGAGGCGTGGGCCTCGGCAAGACGCATCTGATGCATGCCGTGGCCT
>JBBQIA010000343.1:0-2668 GCA_038324485.1 Lysobacterales bacterium | reverse complement strand
CCCTGCTGCTGCAGGCCATCGCCGCCGGTCAGTGCGAGGTGGGCATTGCCAACACCTATTACCTCGGTCGCCTGATCAATGAGACGCCGGACTTCGCCGTCGCGCCGTTTTGGCCGAATCAGCAGGACGCCGGCGTGCACGTCAACATTTCTGGCGCGGGCGTTTTGGCAGCCAGCGATCGTCCTGAGCAGGCGCGCGCGCTGCTGGAGTGGCTCTCGAGTGACGTCGTGCAGGCGAAGTTCGCTGGCCTGAACTACGAATACCCGGTGAAGCCGGGCATGGTGCTCGACCCCATCGTTGCGGCGTGGGGCGAATTCAAAGCCGACCCGGTCGACATCGCTGTAGCAGGTCGTCGGCAGGCCGAAGCGGTGATGCTGATGAATGAGGCCGGATGGCGCTGAGCCAAAACCGCTTCGCTCAGTGGGCCACGCGCGGTGCCGTTTCCGGCGCCGCGCTTTTGTTGTGTGCGCCGCTCGTTTTTCTGCTCGCGGTTCCGGGCGATGTGGCTCCCGGTTTGTGGGCGCATGTTCGCGACATCATGCTGCCGCGCGCCATCAGCCAAACGCTGCTGCTGCTCCTCGGCGTAGGCAGCCTGTCCTTGGTCTTGGGCGTCGGTGCGGCGTGGGTGGTCACGCGCCACGAGTTTCTCGGTCGTCGCCTGTTCGAATGGCTACTGGCCATGCCGATGGCGTTTCCGGCTTACGTTTTGGCCTACGCCTTTGTTGCCGGTCTTTCCTTTGATTCGCCCACAGCGGTGGCGTGGCGGGCGATGGGATTGCCCGCGTCGGCCTTTCCGGAGATTCGCAGCCTCGCTGGCGCGGTGCTGGTGCTGTCGCTCGCGCTCTATCCTTATATCTATCTATTAATGCGCGCCACGTTGCTGCGTCACGGCAGCGCCGCGTTCGACGCCGCGCGACTATTAGGGGCTGGTCCCGCGCAGGCTTTTTTCCGAGTGGTGTTACCCGCCACGCGCATGGCGTGGCTCGGCGGTCTGGGCTTGGTGCTGCTGGAAACACTGGCCGACTTCGGCGCGGTCAAGCTGCTGGGCCGAGACACGATGACCACCCTCATCATTCAAAGTTGGACCGGGCTCAAGTCGCTCGCGCTGGCCGCGCAGCTGTCGCTGGCGATGTTGGCGGTGGTGCTCTTTGTGCTCTGGCTCGCGCGCCGCACGGGCGCCAGCGACGCGCCGCCCTCGCCGGAACTTCGCACGCCGCGACGCAGCCGACTCCCGCGCTTGTCGGGCGTGATGGTGTCGACGGTCTGCAGCATCGTGGTGGGCTTGGGTCTCATCTGGCCGCTGTGGCAGTTGCTGCGCTGGTGGCCTGACGACGCCCTTTCGGCGCTCTCGGTGTCGGCCATTCGCGGCACCGTGGTGATTGCCGCAGCCACCGCCTTGGCCGCCGTCGCCTTGGGGCTGGGCATGGCGCTGGCGCGACGTCGCTTTCCGCAGGACCGCATGGTTCGCGGCGCCGCGTTCGTCACTGGCTTGGGCTACGCCTTGCCCGGCGCGGTGATGGCCGTGGCGGTGTTCTGGTGCTTACTCGCCATCGAGCGCGCGCTGGGTGGCGCAGCCGCGGGCTTGTCGACCGGCGTGTTTGCTCTGGTGCTGGCCTTGCTGATGCGCTTTCAGCGCGTGGGCTCGTCCGGCGCGGCGGCGGCACTGTCGGTGCTGCGCCCGAGTCTGATGCAGGCGGCGGCGCTGCTCGGCGAAGGACGATTCGCGCGCTGGCGGCGCGTGGCCTTGCCCGTGCTGCGTCCGGGCCTGTGGGCGGCGGCACTTTTGGTGTTCGTTGAAGCGATGAAAGAGCTGCCGGCCACCCTGATGCTGCGTCCTTTTGGTTGGGATACCTTGGCCGTCGACATCTACACCGCCACATCAGAAGGGCTGTGGGCTCAGGCCGCGCTGCCCTCGCTGATGCTGGTGCTCGTCGGCTTGGTGCCGGTCGCGGCTTTAATGCGCAGTCGGACCTAAGCCGGTAGACGCTCCGACGAAGTCCCGAGTCGAAGGCATCTGCGATAATGCGGGCCTTCCATCACCACCACTGAGCCAGCGATGACGAAATCCACGGTCCTCCACGCCACCCACCGCGCAAGCGGCGCCCGGATGGTCGACTTCGGCGGCTGGGACATGCCGCTGAACTACGGATCGCAGATCGACGAGCACCATCTGGTGCGGCGCGATGCCGGCCTGTTCGACGTCTCGCACATGACCGTGGTCGACCTGCACGGCGAACACACGCGCGCGTTCCTTCGTCGCTTAGTCGCCAATTCGATCGACAAGCTCAAGCTGCCGGGCAAGGCGCTTTACGCGTGCATGCTCACGCCCGAGGGCGGCGTCATTGACGACTTGATCGTCTACTTCATGGGCGAGTCCTTCTTCCGCGTGGTCGTGAATGCCGCCACCCGCGACAAAGACATGCCGTGGATTGAAGCGCAGGCGCGCGAGTTTGGCGTCACCGTGACCGAGCGTCCGGAACTCTCGATGATTGCCGTGCAGGGACCGAATGCGCGCGCGAAATTTGCTTCGCTCCTGTCGGAGTCGGCCGCTAGCACGGTCATGGCGCTCGGCCGCTTCGCTGCGGCGGAAGTCGCCGGCCCAGACGGCGCGCTCTTTGTTGCCCGCACCGGATACACCGGCGAAGACGGCTTCGAAGTCATCGTTCCG
>JBBQIA010000342.1:0-2685 GCA_038324485.1 Lysobacterales bacterium | reverse complement strand
CAGAACATCTGCGCCAGCATGGCCTGCGAGGGCTTGTCGGCGAAGCGGGCGCCGGCGCGAAACTGCTCGGCTGCGTCCAGAAACCGCTCCGAGTCATAGGCATTCATCCCGCTGCTCCGAAAGCGCAGGTCGGGGTGGGCGCTGAGAAACCCGCCCGACACCATGTTTTCACTGATCGTCGGGCGGTCGGATTGCGCCGAAACGGGCAAGACATGCAGTCCAGCGCCAGCCAGCGCGAGCGACACAAAGAGAGCGGCGGGTCGTTTCATTCGGAAGTCCTTTCACATGAGGGGATAGCAGCGCCGCAGACGGACGTGGCCGTTCGTTCGCCGCACTGCGAGAATACCGACGTTTGAATACGGTAGATCGTCGCAACCATGTCCCTGAACGCCCCTCAGCGCGAAGCCGTGCTCTATACGCAAGGCCCGCTGCTGGTGCTCGCCGGCGCCGGCTCCGGCAAAACGCGTGTCATCACTGAAAAAATCGCCCATCTCATCGCCACCGGCCAGCGGGAGGCGCGACATATTGCGGCCATCACCTTCACCAACAAGTCGGCGAAGGAAATGCGCGAGCGCGTCGCCAAGCGCGTGCGCGGCGATGCTGCTGAAGGGCTCACGATCAGCACCTTCCACGCGCTGGGCCTGCGGTTTTTGCAGCAAGAGACGGCGCGAGCGGGCCTGAAGCGCGGGTTCTCCGTGTTCGATGCCGACGACCAAATGGGCATCGTCAAAGACCTGCTGCCCACGGGCACCAAGAACGACGTTCTCGAGCGCCTGCGCGGTCTCGTGTCGCGGGCCAAGAACGAGGCGATGTCGCCCGAGCAGGCGATGGCCGCAGCGAAGTCGGCGGTCGAGCGCGAGGCCGCGCAGCTGTATGCGAAATATCAGCAGCGCCTGCTCACCTTTAATGCGGTCGACTTTGATGACCTGATTCGCCTGCCGGTGCAGCTGCTGGAATCCGACCCCGATTTCGCCGCCGGCTGGCGCGAGCGCCTGCGCTACCTGCTGGTGGACGAATGCCAGGACACCAATGGCGCGCAATACCGACTGCTTAAGGCGCTGGCCGGGACGAAGGGCGCGTTTACTTGCGTGGGCGATGACGACCAAAGCATTTACGCCTGGCGCGGCGCGCAGCCGGAAAATCTTCAGCTGCTGGGCAGCGACTACCCCGCGCTGAAGATCATCAAGCTCGAACAAAACTACCGCTGCGGCGCACGCATCCTGCGGCTGGCGAACACCCTGATCGCCAACAACCCGCACGAACATTTAAAGACTTTGTGGAGCGACCAGCGCGAAGGCGACCGAGTGAAAGTGTGGCGCTGCGACAACACCGAGCACGAAGCCAATCGCGTTGCCGCCGAGATCGACTACCTCAACAAGGCGCGCGAGATTCCGTTCGGCGAATTTGCCGTGCTGTTTCGCGGCAATCACCAAAGTCGCGGCGTCGAAAAAGCCCTGCAGCTGCTGCGCATTCCGTATCACGTGACTGGCGGCACGGCCTTTCTTGATCGCGCCGAAGTGAAGGACGCGCTGGCTTGGCTGCGCTTGGTGGCCAACCCGGATGACGACGCCGCATTTTTACGCGCGGTGTCCACGCCCTCGCGCGGCATTGGCGGCACGTCGCTGGCACGATTAGCCGAACTGTCGCAACAGCATCATTTATCGATGGACGGCGCGGCGCGACAAATGTCGGTGCTCAAGCAACTGCAGCCGCGCATTGCGGCAGCGATGGGTGAATTCACCGACATTCTTGATCGCCTGCGCGACGAGGCCGAACAGGTCGCAGCGCCGGCCTTGGTGCACTCCCTGGTCGAACGCTCGGGTCTGCTGGGCGAGCTGCGGGCGCAAAGCAAGGACAAGGCCGGCTTTGAGCGGCGGCGCGCGAATCTAGAAGAGTTGGCGGATTGGTTCGACGGGCCAAAAAGCAGCATCGGTGACTTGGCCGCGCAAATGGCCCTGCTGAGTCACGCCGACCGTGGCGACCCCGGCAATGCCGTGCGCCTGATGAGCCTGCACGCCAGCAAGGGTTTGGAATTTCGCGCGGTGTTTTTGATTGGCTTGGAAGACGGCACCCTGCCGCACGAGGCCAGCTTGAACGAGGGTCGACTGGAGGAAGAGCGGCGCTTGCTCTACGTCGGCATCACCCGCGCCAAAGAGCATTTGGTGATGTCGCACTCGCGCGAAACCCAGCGCTGGGGCGACACGCTCAAGCTTCAACCCAGCCGATTCCTCGACGAACTGCCTTCAGGCGACTTGCTGCGCGACGGCGATGACCCAGAAGCCGAACTGGCCTCGAAGAAGGAGCGCGGCCGCGCCCATCTGGCGGCCATGGCGGCCTTGTTCGACACGCCGAAATAACGCCTCACTTCTGACAGCGCGGACACCACACCGTGGCGCGCTGCCCGAGACGCATCGACTTCAGGCCCGTGCCACAGGTTTTGCAGGCTTCGCCCTCGCGACCGTAGACGAACAGTTCTTGTTCGAAGTAGCCGGGCAGGCCGTCGGCGTTTAAGAAATCGCGCAGGGTCGTGCCGCCACGCGCGATGGCGTGTCCAAGGATGCGTTTCACCGCCTGCGCCAGGCGTTCGTAGCGCGCCCGCGACACCGTACCGGCGGGCGCCGTGGGCCGAATCCCGGCTTCGAACAGCGCTTCTGCGGCATAGATGTTGCCGACGCCGACCACCAC
>JBBQIA010000341.1:0-2691 GCA_038324485.1 Lysobacterales bacterium | reverse complement strand
GTTGCTGCTCTTGTCCGTGGGGAAACCCACCCGGCCTCCAATTTCCACCCCGTTCCAATTCTTCTTGGTGATGATGTTGACCACGCCGCCGATCGCGTCGGAGCCGTAAATGGCCGAGGCGCCGTCGGTGAGGATTTCAACGCGCTCAACGGCAGCCAAGGGGATGCTGTTGAGATCCTGGCCCTGGCCCACGTTCGGGGCGACCGGGGCGCGACGGCCGTCGATCAGGATCAGGGTACGGGCGCCGCCGATACCGCGGAGGTTCAATTCAGCGAACGACTGAGCCGAGCTACCCGACTGCGGACGGAACGAGCCGAACGAGTTGAAGGTCGTGCTGCGGAGCAGGTCGGCCACGGACGTGTCGCCGCTCTGCTCGATCTGAGCGCGGTCGATCACGGTGACCGGAAGGGCACCTTCGATCTGAGCGCGGTTGATGCGCGAGCCGGTGACCTCGACGCGGTCAAGGGTTGTGGCTGCCTCGCCTTCCTGCTGCTCAGCCTGGGCGAAAGCCGGGGCGGCAAACATGGAGGTGGCACCCGCGAAGAGCGCGAAGCGAATCGCACCCGACAGTTGCTTCTTATTTAACATGGACTCTCTCTCCAAGGATCAGAGTTGGTTTGATTTAGACGCTGATGGTCCGGTTACCCGGCGGAGCCGATAAAGCCGGACCGCGAGCCGCCCGAGCATAACGCAACTTTTACGCTTAGCAAATGCGTCATTAAGGTCGCCACCTAAAAACGAGGAAAAATAGGCGCCTACGCACTGGCGTCGATGCCTTGTTCAGTTGTCAGTGGGGGACGGCGCGGCGATAAGGCCAGCGCCCTGACGCACGAACAGCTGCCCCGAGACGGTCGCGAGGCGAATCGGCCACGGCCCCTCACCCAGCGCCACAGTGCCGTCCGCAGCGGTGCTGCGCCCACCCATCAAGACCAAAGGCTGGCGGCCGGGCGCAAAAGAAAGACGGCCGGCCACCCCGTCCGCCAGCCGAAGGGCGATGTCGCCGCCGACCGTGTCGAGCAAAGCCGGTCGCTCGCCTTGGCCAAGCGTGACGTCAATGGCCCCGCTGATCGACGCCACGCGAACCCGTCCCGGCTGCGGCGCCGTCAGGCCGATGTTTCCAGAGAGGCTCTGCACGCGCAGGTCAACGCCCTGCCCGGCCGCAACGAGTTGGATGGCACCCGACAAGCTATCAATCTGAACATCGCCGCCATCCAACTGGAGGTCCATGCCTCCGGCCAAGCTGCTGGCGCGCACTTGGGCGGCGCCGGACTGCACGCGCAGAGGGCGGGCGCCGCCTTGAATGCGAAGGCGGTCGCCGCCGACGCCAACCAGATCAAGGCTGGCGTCCTCGACATCAATAGAGAGACGAACCGTCGGCGGCACTTGAAGAATCAGCTCGGCCGCGGCGGGCGTGGGCCGATCTTCGTCCAAGACGCGCAGGATCGGGCCTTCAGGGCGCGCTGTAGCGCGCAAGCGCTGGCCCGGGGCGAGGCGGCCGATGATTCGAAGCTGCCCGTCGGTCGAGGGCCGCAGCTGCAGTTCGCCGCGCGGCAGGATGATTCGCAACTCGCTGCCTTCGGGCAGGGCGATGGGCGGCAGCAGTTCAACGGGGGCCGGCACCTGCGCCCAAAGCGCGAGGGGCGCCGCAAGCAGGCCGACGAGCCACAGTCTGGCCGCCAACGGTGTAAAGGAGAGCGAGGACCGCTTCATCCGACCACCGGCGCGGCGTGACCCGGCGCTGCCGCGCCGATCCGATGCTGGCGATACGACTCCGCCGCCAGCTGCACGGTGCGCGCATGAATGTCCACGATGTCGCTGACCTCGGGTGCGTAGCCGCCCGCCATCGCCACCGACACCGGCAGCCCATGACGCCAGCAGGCTTCGAAGACCTGACGGTCGCGCTGGGCAAGACCCGGCTTGGTCAGGGCTAATTGGCCGAGTCGGTCGCCAATGAAGGGGTCGGCACCGGCCAAGTACATCACCGCATCCGGCTTTGCGCGATCAATCGCCCGCGGCAAGTGCGCCGCCAGCAGGTCGAGGTAGCGCGCGTCATCGGTGCCGGGCGGCAGCGGAACATCCAAATCGGAGGCCGGCTTGATGGCCGGGTAGTTGCGCTCGTCGTGCATCGAAAACGCGAACAGCGTGTCGTCGTTGGCGACCAATTCGGCTGTGCCATTGCCCTGATGGACGTCGAGGTCGACGATCAGCACGCGCCGCACTCGGCCTTCGGCCTGCGCATGGCGCGCGGCGACCACGGAGTCGTTGAACAGGCAGTAGCCGCCTCCGCGATCAAAGCCCGCGTGATGCGTACCACCGGCCAGATTCACGGCGATGCCGTCGCCCGCTAGCGCGGCATCAAACGCGGCGATGGTGCCGCCCACGGTGCGTCGCGCGCGGTGGGCCATCGCTTCCGACCACGGAAATCCGATTCGGCGCTGCTCTTGCGGCGAGAGCGTGCCGCGTCGCACGCGCTCGATGTAGGCGGGACAGTGCACGCGCCGCAGGGCGTCATCGCTGGCCGACACCGGCTCGCGCAGCACGACGCCCCAGTGCGGCGCGCCATCGCGAACGCGCTCGTAGAGCTGGCGGTACTTCGCCATCGGGAAGGCGTGGCCTTCCGGCAAAGGGAGTTCGAAGGTGGCGCAGAAAAAGGCCTTCATCGGCGCAGCTTAACCGCGAGCGATGAAGGCC
>JBBQIA010000340.1:0-2708 GCA_038324485.1 Lysobacterales bacterium | reverse complement strand
GCCGCATCCGTAAGCAGCAAAAGTTTCTGGCGGACGTGGAGCAGTCCATCGCCGAGGTGAATCGGCGCGTCATCCATGCCCGGATTGATCGCTTGGACCGAGCTAGCTTTGTGGCGCTTGCCGGCCGCGTTGCCGAATTGCGCGCCTCGTATCTCGAAGCCGCATTAGCCGCCGTCGGCAGTGCCGGCAGCGAGGCCTTCGTGGCCCTTCGTCAGCAGCGCAAGGTCTTTGAAGAAGCCATGGCCGCGTTCGCCGCCCTAGAACGCGCCATCGAGCGCGGCTACGTGGACATCGACGACGCCAGCTAAGCGACACCCATACGCCGGCGTCTGCTGCGCGTTCGAGGGCGGCGCTAGAATGAAGCCCCGTTTGCGCAGAAGCCCACGATGTCCGAACAAGACGCCTTTAAGCAGGCCGCCCTCGACTATCACCGTCAGTCACCGGCGGGAAAGATCAAGGTCATGCCGACCAAGGCGCTGCTGACCCAGCGCGATTTGGCCTTGGCCTACTCCCCGGGTGTGGCGGCGGCCTGCGATGCCATCGTGGCCGACCCGGCCTCGGCCAGCGACTACACCGCGCGCGGCAACCTTGTGGCGGTGATCTCGAACGGCACGGCTGTGCTGGGCCTTGGCAACATCGGCCCGCTGGCCAGCAAGCCAGTCATGGAAGGCAAGGGCGTGCTGTTCCAGAAATTCGCGGGTATCGACGTCTTCGATCTGGAAGTCGCCGAGAACGACCCTGAAAAACTGGTCGACATCATCGCCTCGCTGGAGCCCACCTTCGGCGGCATCAATCTGGAAGACATCAAGGCGCCCGAGTGCTTCATCGTCGAGCGCAAGCTCAGAGAGCGGATGAATATTCCGGTCTTTCACGATGACCAACACGGCACGGCGATCATCGTCGGCGCGGCGATTACCAATGCCCTGCACGTGGTGGGCAAGAAGATCGAAGACGTGCGCTTGGCCGTGAGCGGCGCGGGCGCGGCGGGCATCGCCTGCCTCGACATGCTGGTGGTGCTGGGCATGAAGCCCGAGCACATCCTCGTCGTCGACAAAGACGGCGTGTTGCATACCGGACGGACCGATTTGAACGAAGGCACCGTGCGCTACGCGCGCGAGACCGCCTTCCGCACCTTGGCTGAGATCGTCGACGGGGCGGACATCTTCCTCGGTCTGTCGGCCGGTGGCGTTTTGAAGTCGGCGATGGTGGCGACCATGGCGGCGCGCCCGATCATCTTCGCGCTGGCGAACCCCAACCCTGAAATCCATCCGGCCGACGTGAAGTCGGTGCGCCCGGACGCCATCATCGCGACGGGCCGCAGCGACTATCCGAATCAGGTCAATAACGCCCTGTGCTTCCCCTATATTTTTCGCGGCGCGCTGGACGTGGGCGCGACGACGATCAACGAGGAGATGAAGCGCGCCTGCGTGATCGCGATTGCCGAATTGGCGCGTAAAGAGGCCACTGACCTCGGTGGCGCCTACGCCGGCGAGCCCCTGCAGTTCGGCGCTGAGTCGCTGATTCCTCGGCCCTTCGACCCGCGCCTGCTGGTGTCTTTGGCACCCGCCGTGGCCGATGCCGCGATGCGCTCGGGCGTGGCGACGCGTCCCGTTGATCTGGAACAGTATCGTGATCGTCTGAGCCAGTGGGTGTTCCGCACGGGCCTGATGATGAAGCCGGTGTTTGACCGCGCGCGCGTCAATCTGCAGCGCGTGGTGTACGCCGAGGGCGAAGAAGAGAACGTGCTGCGCGCCGTGCAGACGGTGGTGGATGAAGGTTTGGCGCGGCCCATTTTGATTGGCCGTCCGGCCGTGATCGAACGCCGCATTGAGCGTCTGGGGCTGCGCATCCGTCCCGGCGTGGACGTGTCGATCACCAACATTGATGACGACCCGCGCTTCAATGAGTACTGGCAGCTCTACCACCAGCTGATGCAGCGCAAGGGCGTCACGCCCTCAGCGGCCAAGGCCATTGTGCGCGGTCGCGACACGGTGATTGCCGCATTGATGCTGCGTCGTGGCGAAGCCGATGCGATGCTCTGCGGCATCGTCGGTCGCTACGCGCGGAAGCTTCGATATGTGCGCGAAGTCTTGGGCCCGGACACGGGCAGCAAGGGTCTGTCGGCCCTGTCGGCGGTCTTGAACGACAAGGGCGTGTTCTTCTTCGCTGACACCCATGTGCAGGTCGATCCCACGGCCGAGCAGATCGCCGACTGTGTGCAGCAAGCAGCCTTCCGCCTGCGGCTCTTCGGCGTGGTGCCCAAAGTTGCTTTGGTCGGTCATTCCAATTTCGGCAGCTCGGACGCGCCTTCGGCGCAAAAGCTGCGGGACGCGCTGGTGCTTCTGCACGAGCGCTCGCCGAAGTTGGAGGTCGAAGGCGAAATGCACGCCGACTTGGCCTTCAACGAAGAGCTTCGCGAGCGGGTTTTCCCCGAGTCGCGCCTGAAGGGTCAGGCCAACTTGCTGGTGTTCGGCAACATCGACGCCGCCAACGCCGCCTACAACCTGACGCGCGCCATGACTGACGGCGTGGGCCTGGGCCCGATTCTGATGGGTTTGTCGAAGTCGGCCCACGTGCTGACGCCGTCGGCGACCATCCGCCGCATCGTCAACATGACCGCCGTGGCGGCGGTCGATGCCCAGATTCGTGCCGAACGAGCCGTGTGAGTTGGGCAAGCTGGGACAGATGAAGATTGCAAAGACGCCGTC
>JBBQIA010000339.1:0-2714 GCA_038324485.1 Lysobacterales bacterium | reverse complement strand
CGCGCGTGCGCGGCCAACTGTCCGGCCGGGCCGCTGACCGCTTGCCGCTCCAACGCGCCTAGCCAATCGTCGTTCGACGCAATCGGCGGCGCAGGCACATGGATGGGTGGCTCAGGAAGTGGCTCAGGCATCGAAACCGGCAAGGGGGCCGACGCAGTGTCCATCGCCAGCGCCGCGTTCCCGCTGGCCGTCGGCTGCACACGCGGCGCAGAGGTCGGCGCCTCAACCGCGCGCGCAAACGGCGAGGGCGGGGCTTTGCGCGGCGGCGGGGCCGGTGCGTTCATCACCGGCACGGCCACGCTTCGACTGGGCTCCGGCTCGCGGCGCCCTGACGGGGGACCGCCAGAAGGCCGGTCGTCGCCGGCGGCGGGTCGAAACGCCAGCATCCGCAGCAGCGACATCTCGAAGCCCACGCGGGGCGTGGGGGCCAAAGCCAAATCGCGACTGCCGGTGACGGCCACTTGGTACCACAGCTGCACCAGTTCGGCGGGCAGCGTCGTCGCCAAGGCCGCCGTATCGACGCCCTCCACGGCACGCGCCGCTTCAGGCACCAGTTGCTGGACTTGCACGGCATGCAGGGCCGCCGCCACGTCGTCGAGCACCTGCGCGTAATCCGGCGAAAACGCCGCCATCGACTCCACCTGCGCCAACAGCGAGGGCCCGTCGCCGGCTGCAAGTGCCGCCAGTACGCCACCAATCGCCTGATGATCGAGCGTGCCCAGCATCGCGTGCACCGATTCGGCGCTGAGCTGCGCGCCGCTGTAGGCAATCGCTTGGTCCAGCAAGGACAAGCCGTCGCGCATCGAGCCGTCGGCGCCACGCGCCAGCAGGGTGAGGGCCTGATCTTCCGCAACGATGCCTTCAGCATCGACGATGCGACGCATTTGCCCGTGAATTTGGTCTTGCTCTAGCCGCCGAAGATTGAACTGCAGGCAACGGCTCAGCACCGTCACCGGCAGCTTTTGCGGGTCGGTCGTGGCCAGCAGAAACTTCACATGCTCGGGCGGCTCTTCCAGCGTCTTCAGCAGCGCGTTGAAAGCGCTTTTCGACAGCATGTGCACTTCGTCGATCAGGTAGACCTTGTATTTGCCTCGCGAGGGCATGTACTGCGCGTTCTCGATCACCTCGCGCACGTCGTCCACGCCGGTGTGGCTGGCGGCATCAATTTCGATCAAGTCGACAAAGCGACCGGCGTCCACGTCCAAACACACCGCGCACTCACCGCAGGGGTCGGCGCTGCTGCCGCGTTCGCAGTTCAGCGACTTGGCAAAGATGCGCGAAATGGTGGTCTTGCCCACGCCGCGGGTGCCGGTAAACAGAAAGGCGTGATGCACGCGCCCCGTTTCAAGCGCATTGGTAAGCGCGCGCACCACGTGCTCCTGCCCCACCAACTCGGCGAAACGCTTCGGACGCCATTTTCGTGCGAGAACGAGATAGGCCATGTTGCATCCCGGAAATCAGACCTCATTGTGCCCACCGGGCCGCCCGGACGCCATGAAGACCGCCGCCCATTTGTGCGGCGCTGTTGCGGCCGGTATGATTCGCGGCCCTTCCAGTGCCGCAGGATGCACGCTGGCAGGAGGCTATACGAATGTGGACAGGTGTACGAGCGGTTGAAGGAGCACGCCTGGAAAGTGTGTAAGCGGCTAAACCCCGCTTCGCGGGTTCGAATCCCGCTCTGTCCGCCACTTCGTATGCAGCAAAGGCACCCTCTATGGCGGCCCCGTTGGCGCCTCCGCGACGATAGGTTGAAAACTCCGCCAGGCCCGGAAGGGAGCAACGGTATCGACTGACTCGGGCGCCGGAGTCACGCTGGCGGGGCCGTCACCCTTTAGGCCTCAGGCCGAATCGGTGCAGGCAGCGCCAAGCGTTCGCCGGGGTTTGCCACGCGATGACCGCGACGACGCATGGCTTCGCCGTCCGCCGCGCTCGCGTAGTGGTACAGCACGCACCGGGCCAGCAGCTCGGCCGGATATTCCCGCTCCAAATCGTCCAGCCCCGAATGCGAGGGATTGCCCAACAGCGCGCAGTCGTGCGCGATGCATTCGCCGGCGTCGGCCACCACCGCCAGCACTTCGGGAATCGGACGCGTGTCGCCCGTCCACACCGCACTGCCGCGCAAGCGCAGCCCGAAGGCGGTCCCCGGCGCGTGGTGGCGAACGGGAAAGACCTCGTAACGCTCGCCGGCATGCCAAAACGAGTCGCTTACCGGCACCAGCTGAAAGGCGTCCCAGAAATTGGCACCGCCCTCGGCCAAGACCTCGGGGTAGTCGGCCAAGCGCCGCTGAAGATGCGGCACCACGGCAGCGGGCACGTAGAGGCGAACCCGGCCGCGGCGCGCCTCGTCAAAGTACGTCGCATAAAACAGGCGCTCTAAGCCCGCCACGTGATCCATATGCACGTGGGTGATGAACAGCGCGCTCGGCAGCTCACCGTAGGCCGCATGAAAGGCATCCAAGGCTTCTTGGCCGCAGTCGATCATCAGCTGCGGACGACCCTCGAACTCGATAACGGCCGAGGCCGCACCCAGCACCGGCGCCGCACCGGCATTGCCGACGCCAAGAAAATGCAGGGTCCAGCTCATGCCATCGCCTCGATCCACGCCGCGCGCAGCCGCTGCATGCCCTCGGCAATGGCGTCCTCGGAGACGTGTCGACGGTACTTGCGCAAAGAGCGCTCCAAGCGTTGAAGTTCGGCCTCGCACCAGCGGCCCG
>JBBQIA010000338.1:0-2725 GCA_038324485.1 Lysobacterales bacterium | reverse complement strand
GGTGTCGCCTTCGAAATACGCAATGCGCAGATAGCCGTAGCCGGGTTCGAGCAATCGCCCCGAGACGCTAATGAGCGCGATGTTCTGCCGCACCACGGTGACGTCGCGCGGCAGGGCCTCGCCCGGACGCAACACCGACACGCGCACCGGCGTGCCCGCCACGCCGCGCAGGGCGCTGGCCGGATCGGCCGCGCCGCGCCGGCCAACAGGGCGCCCGTCGATGGCCACGATAACGTCGCCGGTTCGCAGGCCGGCACGCTGGGCCGGCCCGCCTTCGATGGCTGCAATAACTTTAAGACTGCGGTCCGGGCGAATCTCCACTTCAACCCCGATGCCGTCATAGAGGCCTTGCATCGATTCGGTGAGCGCCGCGGCCTCGGTGCCCGACAAGTAGGCGCTATGAGGGTCGAGGTCGGCCAAGAGGGCGCGGATGGCGGATTGCATCAGCTGTCGATCGTCCAGCGCATCAACATAGCCCTCCTGCACGGTGCGGAAGACCTCGACGAAGCGACGGATTTCTTCGAGCGGTACCGACCTCGATTCGGGGGGCGCCTCAATGGGCATCCCCACCACCGGCGGCGCAGCGGCCGCAGGCACGTTCGACTGCGCGGCGAGCGGCGCTACGACGGCAAGAGCGAGGGCGGCAAGAAAACGGGACACGAGGGGGGCTGGGCGCACGGCATCAAAAAGAGGCGTTCATTATGCGCCTAGCGCCACCAGCCTCGCGGATCGACCGGCTGGCCGTTACGCCGCAGTTCGAAATAGAGCGCGCTATCGGCGGCTCCGCCCGAGCTTCCGGCACGCGCCACCACGTCACCGCTGCGAACCCAGTCGCCAATGCCGCGCTCCAGTCGATCGCTCTGCGCGTACAGGCTCATCCAGCCGTCGCCGTGATCGAGAATCAGCAGCAGCCCATAGCCACGCAGCCAGTCGGCATAGGCCACGCGACCGGGCGCGACGGCGTGAACGGACGTGCCGCGCGCCACGGCGAAGCGCACGCCTTCGCTCAGCTGCCCGCCCGGAATGGCCATGCCGAAACGCTCGCGCACCTGGCCGCCTTCCACCGGCAGCGGCAGCTGGCCACGGCGCGAGGCAAAAGGCCGGGCGTCGTCCGGCTGTTTGGGAATGTCGGACAGCGCGTCGCGCAAGTCGGCCAGCAGGGCTTCAACGGTTTTTTGGTCACGGCCTAAGGCAGTGAGCTGAGCGCTGCGACTGGCGAACTCGGTCTCTAAGCCGGCCAAGGTGCTGCGCCGCGCGTCGCGCTCGGTGGCCAAAGCAGCAAGCGCCGTTTGCGCCTCGCCCGCCGCGGCGGCGACCTCGGCTTGCGTGGTCTCAACCTCACGGGTCAACGCGGCCAGCGTCTCCAGTTCGGACAGCACCGCCGCCACTTGGGCCGAGCGCTGCGACTGCAGATGCCGGTGGTAGGTCAAGGTGCGGCGAATGCGGGAAATCTGGTCTTCGGCAAGCAGCAGCTTGAGCTGCTCGTGACGACCCTGCGCATAGGCAGCACGCACCAAGCGCGCCAGCGCCTCGCGCTGCTCGCTCAAGCGCGCGCTCAAGACCTCGCGCTCCCGCTGCTGGGCAGCCAAGGTAGTGGCCAAAGTCTCGCGCTGCGCTTCGGCGGCCGCGAGGGCCTGTTCGGCCTCCGCCACGCGGCGATCGGCCTCGCGCACGGCGGCCAAGGTGCTGGATTTTTCCGCTTCGGCGCGCTTCTGCGCTGCAGCCAAGGCCACCACCCGGCGCTTGAGTTCGGTCAGCTGGGCTTCTGCCGCGGCCTCGCGGGCTTCGCGCGTGCCTTCCGACGCGGTGCTGCCGGCCGGCTGCGCGCGGGTTGCCGAAGGCAGGGCCATCATCAGGCTCAGCGCAACGGCGCTAGCCCAAAGCGGAAAAGCCTTTGGTGGACAAACGGGTCGGCGCTGGCCGACGGCTTTATTCATTCGTCCAAAACAGCAGGGATTCGCCGCTCATCGCGGCGGGCTGCGGCAAACCCATCAGCGCCAGCACCGTCGGTGCGATGTCGCGCAAGGCGCCGCCGCTGCGAAGCTCGCCCGCGCGCCCCACCAGCACCAGCGGCACCGGCCCAACCGTGTGCGCAGTGTGCGGCTGCCCGGTGATCGGATCGCGCATGAGTTCGAGATTGCCGTGATCGGCAGTGACGATCATCGCGCCGCCGGCTGCTTCGATGGCCTCGCGCAATCGTCCCAAGGCCACGTCCACCGCTTCGGCGGCAAGAATCCCGGCCTGCAGGTCACCCGTGTGGCCGACCATGTCGGGATTGGCGATGTTGCAGGCAATGAAGTCGGTCGCGCCGCCGCGAATCGCAGCCACCAGCTTGTCGGTCAATTCGGGGCAGCTCATTTCCGGCTGCAGGTCGTACGTGGCCACCTTCGGCGAGGGCACCAAAATGCGCGACTCGCCGGGGAACTCGGCTTCGCGTCCGCCGGAAAAAAAGAAAGTCACGTGGGCGTACTTTTCGGTCTCGGCGATGCGCAGTTGCGTGAGCCCGGCGTCGGCGATCACTTCGCCCAGCGTCTCGCGCAAGTCTTCCGGCGCATAGGCCGCCTTGGCCGGCAAGTCAGCGGCGTATTCGGCAAGGCCCACGAAGCGCGACAGCGCGATGGCCCGCGGCCTTACGAAACCATCAAAGCTCGGTACCGTCAGCGCAGCGGTGATCTGCCGTGCGCGGTCGGCGCGGAAGTTGAAGAACACCACGGCGTCCCCGTCG
>JBBQIA010000337.1:0-2732 GCA_038324485.1 Lysobacterales bacterium | reverse complement strand
TAGAAAAGCAGGACCGCGCTCAGGTCGATCCCGATACCTCCTGTTTAACCTGTTCGACACAACCTTTGAGTTGTGAATCAGGCCGGGTTGAGGTATCAACCTTCGTTCCTAATTTCCATCACACATGAGAATCAAAGTCGTTCTGCTCCTTGCTGTATTGTCGGGGCTGGTCTTTCTGGCCCTCCGCAGTTCCAACCCAACCATCACCCCGGCATCCACGGCCTCCGCGCCTGCGCCTTCAGCAACCAGCCAGCCTTCGCAGACGACTCCGGCAAGGATTGATTCCATCGCCGCCACCCCAGCCCCGCTGGCCAAGCCGTTGTCCCCCGAAGAAGCTTGGAACCAGCCCGTGAGCGAACCGGAATTCGCGGCATTCAAGGCATGGGTGGTCCGGCACGACGCAGCGCCCTCGGCCGTGGAAAAGAGCGCGCTCGAATCTGAAGGCATCACCCTGGCGACTGCGCGCCTGCGCAAGATGGCGGATCTCATCCAGGCCGATCCCGAGCAGGCGATCGCGCTGGCCGTCCCGGCCTCCGTTCGCAGCCAGCTCCCGGCGGCAATGGCCACGCTCACCGAGGAATGGATCAGCAAGAACGGCGACTACGAAGTCATCTGCGTGAAACCTTTGCCCGGACGGCTGCCCTTCGCCCCGCTCATCCGCCACGCGACGATTGAAGGCGTGGTCCACCGCGTCTTCACCTTTGGCCGCGCTCTCGAATACGTCACGCGTCAGGACATGCCGATCAACGGCATCGCCCTGCCGATGACCGCCGCCGTGCGTCCGCTCAACGATCCCACCGGTCGTGCGCCCACCCTTATCACCGCCATGAGCGTCCCGCTCGACGGCAGCGACGTGGGCTTCGACACGCCACAAACTCCCGGCAACCTTCCCACCGCCGAATCCAGCTACACCGAGGGTCGCAAGCGTTACCTGCTCATGCGCGTGGACTTTTCGGATTACGTCGGCGACGTCTTCCCGACGAACACCGCGCTCACGCACATGACGGACATGAGCAACTTCCTGGCGGCCATCTCCTACAACAAGCACATCATCGCGCCAGTCGGCAAAGGCTCCGACATCACGCCCATCATGCGCATGGCCAATCCCGCCGCGTTCTACGACAACAAGGGTTTGTCCGACCTTTATCCGGAAGCGCGCACCGTGGCGCAAAACGTCTTCGGCTACGACCTGACCAAATACGATTTTTTCTTCGTCTGCACCGGCGGCAAGCCAGCCTACACATACGCGGGCCTCGGCTACGTCGGCGGTGTGGGCTATCACCTCGCCAGTGGCTACTTCGATGTCCGCACCAGCGCGCATGAGCTCGGCCACAACCTCGGTCTCGGTCACGCCAACTGGTGGGAAACAGGCGACCGAAGCGCCATCGGCACCGGCAGCAACGACGAATATGGTGATCCGTTCGACACCATGGGTGGCAGCGGCGGAGGCAGCCGGCATTTCAGCGCGAGCCAAAAGAACCGCCTCGATTGGATTCCGGCCAGCGACACGCTCACGCCAACCACCAGCGGCATCTATCGCCTGCACGCTCACGACATCGTGACTACGCCGTTCGGCGTGCGAGCCATCCGGTTGAACCGGGCCAGCGGCAATCCTTACTGGCTGGAATTCCGCCAGCTCTGGACCGCAAACAAGGGCCTGATGAACGGCGTGAACTTTCGCTGGGCCAGCAGTTCGTCTCAACTGATCGACATGACCGCCGGCTCCAGCGGCGGCAAGGATGACCATTCGTTGACCATCGGGCGGACCTTCAGCGACTTCGGAAACAATCTTCACGTCACGGCGATGCGAAAGGGGAACACCTATCCGGAATCTCTCGACCTCGCCATCAACATCGGCCCGTTCCCGGCCAACCAACCGCCCATCGCGACGGCCAACGCGAGCGCCACGACCGCCGCCACGGCGCAGACGATTACCTTCACCGCGACCGCGACCGACCCGAACGGCGACACGCTCGCCTACGCGTGGGACTTCGGAGACGGCGATTACAGCGTGGATAACTCCGCGACCACGACCCACAGCTTCGCCGCCGCCGGCGAGTATTACGTCGAGGTGACCGTCAGCGACATGAAGGGCGGTGTGGCGCGAGATTCCGTCCGCGTCAGCGTCGCCAACCCCGCGACCTTCAGCATCAGCGGGCGCGTGCTGAACGCCGATGGCAAGCCGCTCTCCGGCATCCGCGTCTCCACCAGCAGCAGCCGCTACGCCTTCAGCGAGAGCGACGGCACCTATGCCATCACCCGTCTCGCCTCCGGGAACTACACCGTGACCGCCATCGATCCCGTGACCGATGCCTACACGTTTGCCAATCCGTTCTTCAGCAACCCCGTCACCGTCGGACCGAACTTCACCACCGCAGACTTCATCGTCTCCACCAACCCACCTTCCGTCGTCACGCCCGTCATCGCCGCGAACTCCGTGTGGAGCTACCTCGACGATGGTTCCAATCAAGGGACCGAATGGAGGGATCCTGGCTTCCTTGATGTGTTGTGGGCCAGCGGACCCGGCGCGCTCGGCTACACCGATGGAAACGACCAGATCGCCACCACCATCAGCTTCGGCGCAAACGCGCAGAGCAAACACATCACCTATTATTTCCGGAAAAATTTCTCCGTCGTAAATCCTGCGGACTTCACCAGCCTGGAGCTCAAGGTTCAACGCGATGATGGCGTGGTCGTTTATCTGAATGGCACCGAGGTCTTCCGGGACAACA
>JBBQIA010000336.1:0-2741 GCA_038324485.1 Lysobacterales bacterium | reverse complement strand
GCCTGCGGATAAAAATCGCCGCGACTGTCGTGATCGAGCACGAACTCAGGCTGGCCGGGCACCTGCACGGTCAAGCGTCCGTCGCGTTCGCCAAGCTGCATCGCCATGCCGTTCGCCAATCGATACTCGCCCACTAACGTGGCGATTTTCTCGGGCGTCGCGGCTTCGGCAAGGCGTGGCGCGCCCACCGGCACGCTGGCATCGAAAAGCGGCACGCCAATATCGGAGAGTCCCCCCAGATTCGTCAGCGCCGTATCGGCCAACACAATCACGCCGCGCCCGGCCTTTGCGTCGAACGCCACGAAACTAGAAAATCCGCCGGTACCGCCCTCGTGCGCCAACAGCTCGCGACCATTCAAAGGCGAGCGCATCCATCCCAGCGCCATCGGCCGACCCACTTCAGACTGCGGGGCGTGCGTGGCCTTGAGCACGGCGACGGTGTCGGCGTCGCCAGTGCCGAGCTGCGCTTGAACGTAGCGCACCATGTCCGCCAACGTCGCGCGCACCCCGCCCACACCGGCCAACGCCGGGGCGAATCGCCAGCCGGGCACGCTCTCACCACCCGGCAAATGGCCGGGGACGTCGCGAACCCCGTTCGGCAAAGATGAAGCGCCGCTGTGGCGCATCGCCAGCGGGCCGAAAAGTGTGGTGCTCAGCGCGGCGTCGTAATCGCCGCCCGAGGCCTTCGCGACCACCGCTGAAAGCAGCATCGCACCGTAGTTCGAATACGACCACGCGCTACCCGGCTTGGTTGCCAGTTCCGTGTTGCTCAGCGCGGCAAACAGCGCCTCAACCGAAAGGTCCGCATAGGGGTCGGCGGCGTTCGCGGGCGCGAACCCAGGCGGCAGCGCCGGCAAGCCCGCCGTGTGCGTCGCCAAATGCCGCAGCGTAATGAGCACGCCGTCTTTGTTCGGCACGACGACGCCCTCGGGCACGTAACGCGACAGCGGCTCATCTAGAGCCAAGTTTCCCGCGGCCACCTGCTGCGCCAGCAGCGCGGCGTTCAAAGTTTTGCTGACCGACCCGATCTCGAAGGCACCGTCGAGGCCAGCGGTGCGTTCGGCGTCCTCGCAGTAGCGGCCGGTGTCGACGACATCGCCATCGATCACCGCGGCCACCACGCAGGCCGCGCTTCGATCTCCTTCAAAGCGTTCGGCGAGAAGGGCGTCTACCCGACCTGCCTGGGCGCCCAAGGGCAGCAGACTGGCCAGCACGGGGACAAGAGTGCAAAGCTTCGGCAGGGAGCGAACGGGGCGAGTCGAGCGGCTCATGGTCGGTCTCCAGTAGTGGGGTGACCCATCCTGCACGCGAGAGGACCAGGCCGAGCCGACATGCGACGAAACCCGCCTAAATGCCGACGAAGGCCGGCTCAGTGGCGCTCAGGCATCCGGACGCGCGGGCGGCTTGGCCGAAGGTTCGGTGCGCATCGCTGCTTTCACCATCAGGTGCGCGGCCACCGGCGCCGTCAGAAACACGAAGAGCGTGATTAGAAACTCGCGGCCGGTCCACGCATCATGAAAGCCGAACCACAGCATCGAAGCGATCAAGGACAGGCCAATGCCCAAGGTGCTCGCCTTGGTTGGGCCGTGCAGACGCTTCATGAAATCGCTGAGTTTCAGCAAACCCCAAGCGCCCACCAAGGCGAACAGCGCGCCGAACACTAGCAGTGCAGCAACGAGGGCATCGGCCCAGATCGGCAAGGGGCTCATTCGACCACGCTCCCACGAAGCAGATAGCGCGATACGGCCACCGTGCCAACGAAACCGAAGGCGGCGATCAGCAGGGCCACTTCAAAAAACACGGCGTCATTGAGCGCAATGCCGAGCACGATCAACAGCGCCAGCGCGTTGATGTAGAGGGTGTCGAGCGCCAGCAGGCGATCCACTAAAGCCGGCCCGCGCAACAGGCGCACAAAAGCGAACAGAAGGGCCAAGCCGAACGCAGCGCCCACCCAGGGCAGGACCATCGTCGTGATCACCGAAACACCTCCATCAGCGGCGCCTCATAGCGCGCCTTCACTTCCGCGGCCACCGCAGCCACATCATCGGTGTGGAACGCATGCACCAGCAGCCAGCGGCGGTCTTCGCTGACTTCGCAGCTCAGCGTGCCGGGCGTCAAGGTGATGATCGACGCGAACAGCGCGATCCCCTGCGGCGACTGGATGTCCAACGGCACCCAAACGTAGGCCGGATGGACGCGCGACTCGGGGCCAAGAATACGCAGCGCGATTTCCACGTTGGCTTTGACGATGTCGAACAGCACGGTCAGCGTCAGCTTGACCGCCACCCATGGCGACGACAGATGCGGCGCGGGAATGGCCGGCGCGGGCAGCAGTTTCGGAATCGACAGCGCAAGCAGCACGGCCATGACCCAATGGCCGTTCGAGAAGCCGTTCAAAAGAAGCCAGAGCGCAAGAATCGCGAGACTGGTCAGAGGATGAGGCAGCAGGGCGCGCATCAGCGGGGCACCGTTGTGGGCAGGGGGTCGCGGCCTATCACGGCCTCGCGGTAGGCGGGCACCTGCTCAAGCTGCGCGGCACTGCCGGCGACATAGCGAGACAAGTCGGAGGCCATCACGGCCACCGCAACCAGCCCAAAAATCATGAGCAGCATCGCCAGACGCTCGCCCAGTGGCAAAGTGACCGCCGGCGGTGCCGCATCGCGCCCACTGGAGGCGGATGGCGACTGCCAGAACAAGCGACTGCCTGCCCTCGCCAGCGCGACGATGTTGAGCAAGCTGCT
>JBBQIA010000335.1:0-2742 GCA_038324485.1 Lysobacterales bacterium | reverse complement strand
CAGATCATCACCTACGGCTCCATGGCGGCCAAGGCCGTGCTGCGCGATTCCGGTCGCGTGCTGAGCATGCCGTACGGTCAGGTCGATCGGCTGGCCAAGATGGTGCCGCCGCGCCCGCTCGACCTCACGCTTTCCGATGCGCTCGGCCGCTCGGAAAAGTCGAAGAAGGAAACCGATCGGGTCGTCAAGGAATTCTGCGAAGCCTACGAACACGACGAAGATGCCCGGGCGCTGATCGATCTGGCGCTTAAGCTGGAAAACCTCACCCGCAATGCCGGCAAACATGCCGGTGGCGTGGTGATCGCGCCCTCGCCGCTGACCGATTTCTGCCCGCTGTTCTCCGAGCCCGGCGGCAAGGGCGCGGTGACGCAGTTTGATAAGGACGATGTCGAAGCCATTGGCCTGGTGAAGTTCGACTTCCTCGGACTGCGCACGCTGACGATCATTGATTGGGCGGTGAAAGCCATCAATCGACGGCGTGCGGCCGCAGGCGAATCGGCGCTCGACATCACTCGCATTCCGCTGGACGACCGCCCCACCTTCGATCTGTTTTGCAAAGCGCAAACGGTGGCGGTGTTTCAGTTTGAATCGAGCGGCATGCGCAATCTGCTGCGCGAAGCGCGACCGGACCGCTTCGAAGATTTAATCGCGCTGGTGTCGCTGTTCCGACCCGGCCCGATGGACCTGATTCCCAGCTTCAACAAGCGTAAGCACGGCGAAGAGGCCGTCGAGTATCCCGACCCCCGCGTGGCGTCAGTGCTGCAAGAAACCTACGGGATCATGGTTTACCAAGAGCAGGTGATGCAGATGGCGCAGGTGCTGGGCGGCTACTCGCTCGGCGGCGCCGACCTGCTGCGCCGCGCGATGGGCAAGAAAAAGGCCGAGGAAATGGCCAAGCACCGCGCGATGTTCCGCGAGGGTGCGGCCAAAAACGGCCTCGACGAGAACACCGCCGACGCGGTCTTCGACCTGATGGAGAAATTCGCCGGCTACGGCTTCAACAAGTCGCATGCAGCGGCCTATGCGCTGGTGTCGTATCAAACGGCGTGGCTGAAGACGCACTACCCGGCTGAATTCATGGCCGCCGTGCTGTCTTCGGACATGGACAACACCGAGAAAGTCGTCACCTTCCTCGATGAAACGCGAACCATCGGACTGACGGTGCTGCCGCCGAAGGTCAACGCCTCGGCGACGATGTTCGAGGCCGACAACCCGCGCACCATCCGTTACGGCTTGGGCGCCATCAAAGGCGTCGGCACCGGGCTGACCGAAGCCATTGTTGAGGCGCGCAAAGCGCAGGGTGATTTCAAGGACCTGCTCGACTTCTGCCAGCGCGTCGATCCGACCAAGCTCAACCGTCGTGCTGTCGAGGCGATGGTGAATGCCGGCGCGATGGACGGACTGGCGCCGAACCGCGCCTCGCTGCTGCTGCAGCTGCCAGAAGCCGTGCGCGCCAGCGAGCAGGCCGCGCGTTCGGCCGCAGCCGGGCAGGCCTCACTGTTTGGCGGCGCTGCCGAAGCCCCCATGGTGGTGCTCACCCTGCCCTCCTGCGAGGAATGGCCGCTGGAGCAACTGCTGGCCGGCGAGCGCGAGACCCTCGGCCATTACCTATCAGGCCACCCCATCGACCCTTGGCGCGCCGAGCTGTCCGACCTGGTCGGTCTGCGACTGGACGAAGTGGAGGCCACGTGGGCCCAGCGCAAAGACCGTCGCAACGAAGCCCCGATGATTCTGGCCGGGCTGGTGGGCACGGTGCGCAAGCGCGGCGACAGCATGGCCTTCGCGCAGATCGACGACGGCCACGGGCAAATTGAACTCGCCTTCTTCCGTGAGGCCTGCGCCGGCTTCGGCCATCTGCTCACCCGCGACGGCATTCTCGTGGTGGAAGGCCAAGTGCGGGCCGACCGCATCAGCGGCGCGCTGTCGATGTCGGTCAAACAGGCCTGGGACTTCCGCACCCTGCTGCACACGCACGCCCGGCGACTGACGCTGACGGCCGACCTGCGCGGCAAGGGCACGCATGAACAGCTACAAGCCCTGCTGGAGGAATACCGACCCGGCCCAACTCCGCTGCGTCTGACGCTGAAGCGCCCGGGCGCGCTAGGCGGCCTTGATCTGGGTGCGCCGCTGGGCGTTCGCACGGCCTCCGACCTGCTCTCGCGGCTGCGCCACCTGCCCTTCGTGTCTGAGGTACGCCTGCAGCTGCAGCGGCCGTGGCTGGCGTCCTAGGCCGCTCATGCGACCCAGAGACCCCCGGCCTGTGGTCGTGACCCGGCCAGCCAGCTAGACTCTTTGCTCTAACGCCGCCGGGACACTCTGGCCGCGGACCTTCTACAGCGTGCCCATGAACCCCAATTTCCTCGATTTTGAACAACCGATCGCCGATCTTGAAGCCAAGATCCACGAACTCCGGCACGCCAGCACGGGGCCGGCGGTCAACATCGAGACCGAGATTCGCGGCCTTGAGCAGAAGCTGAAGGTGCGCACGGCAGAAATCTTCGCGGCCCTGACGCCCTGGCAAATCAGCCAGCTGGCCCGCCACCCGCAGCGGCCCTACACGCTCGACTACCTCGGCCTGATCTGCGACGAATTCCATGAGTTGGCCGGCGACCGCGCATTTTCGGACGACGCCGCCATCGTCGGCGGCCTTGGCCGAATCGACGGTCGCAGCATGATGATCATTGGCCACCAGAAAGGCCGCGACACCAAGAGCAAAATTCGCCGCAACTTCGGCATGCCGCG
>JBBQIA010000334.1:0-2747 GCA_038324485.1 Lysobacterales bacterium | reverse complement strand
CAGCGCGAGGTGATCATTGCCGAGGCCTACCGCGATGCGCAAAAGCTCAAGGGCGAAGGTGATGCCAAGGCATCGGCGCTGTACGCTGACGCTTTCGGCCGTGACCCGCAGTTTGCGCAGTTCTACCGCAGCCTGGATGCCTACCGCGCAAGCTTCCGCAGCAAGGGTGATGTGATGGTCATCGACCCGTCCAGCGATTTCTTCAAGGCCATGCGTGGCGGCGCTGCGGCCGCACCTGCCGCTGCACCAGCCAAGCGCTGATCCTGGCAGCTGGCGATGTTGGACTGGGTGTGGGGCGCACTGGCGCTGATGCTGGTGTTTGAAGGGCTGTTGCCGTTTCTGAGCCCCACCGCCTGGCGCCGGGTCTTCGAGCGCGCGTTGAAGATGAGCGACGGCCAGCTCCGCTTCATCGGTTTGTCCAGCATGCTGGTGGGTTTGATGCTGCTGCTGGTCTGGCGGTGAGCTGTTGCGCCTGCCGCGCGCGGTTGGGCCGCAGGTGGCCGATACAATGCCGATTTTAATCCCCTCGGGTTGTGTCATGTCTTCTGCCTGGCTGCTGCCCGAGCACATTGCCGACGTGCTGCCGGCCGAGGCCAGGCGTCTGGAAGACCTGCGCCGCACCTTGCTGGAGATGGCGCGCAGTTACGGCTTCGAGCTGGTGATGCCGCCGTTGCTGGAGCACCTTGAATCGCTGCTCAGTGGCACCGGCCGCGCGCTGGACCTGCGCACCTTCAAGCTGGTCGACCAGCTCAGCGGCCGCTCGCTGGGCATCCGGGCCGATGCCACGCCGCAGGTTGCACGCATCGATGCCCATCTGCTGAACCGCAAGGGTGTGACGCGGCTGTGCTATTGCGGGCCGGTGCTGCACACCCGGCCACAATCTGCACAGTCCACCCGCGAGCCACTGCAGCTGGGCGCTGAGATCTACGGCCACGCCGGCCTGGAGGCCGACCTGGAAGTGCAGGACCTGGCGCTCGATGGCCTGCGTGCGGCAGGCCTGCACCAGCTGGTGCTCGACTTGGCTGACGCACGCATCGTGCGCGGCGTGCTGGCCGGTCTGGCGGTGCATGCTGCGCAGCTCACTGAGGTGGTGGTGGCGCTGGCCGCCAAGGACAGCGCCACCCTGCGGCGGCTGGCAGCGGGCTTTCCGGCAGACACCCGCGAGGCGCTGCTGGCGCTGCCAGGACTGTACGGCGATGCGACGGTGCTGGATGCCGCGCGCCGCACGCTGCCGCAGCGCCCGATGATCACCGCAGCCCTGGACGACCTGGCCAGGCTGGCCAGCCATGCGCGCCGCGCCCACCCCGATGTGCAGGTGGGATTCGACCTGGCCGACATGGGCGGCTACGCCTACTACTCGGGCGCCCGCTTTGCGGTGTATGCGCCTGGCTCGGCTGACGCGCTGCTGCGTGGCGGCCGTTATGACGAGGTCGGTGCAGTGTTCGGCCGCAACCGCCCGGCGGTGGGTTTTTCCACCGACCTGAAGTTGCTGGCCGCAGTGGCTGCACCCGAGCGCCGGCGCAGCGCGATCTGCGCGCCCTGGGGCGATGATCCGGCCTTGCGCCAGGCGGTGCGCGCCCTGCGCGAACGCGGCGAAACGGTGGTTTGCATCCTGCCCGGCCACGGGCATGAAGGCGAAGAATTCGACTGCGACCGCGAACTGATCGCGGTTGGCGGCCAATGGGTGCTGCGCGCGTTGTAAGGCGGCGGCACCCGATGCATCAACTGGACACTCTGCACATGCAACAAGGCAAGACTGCGGCCGGCGGCCGCAACGTGGTGGTGGTCGGCACCCAATGGGGCGACGAGGGCAAGGGCAAGGTCGTCGACTGGCTGACCGACCACGCCCAGGCGGTGGTGCGCTTTCAGGGCGGCCACAACGCCGGCCACACGCTCGTCATCAAGGGCGTGAAGACGGCGCTGCAGCTGATCCCTTCCGGGATCATGCGCGACGGCGTCGCCTGCTACATCGGCAACGGCGTCGTTGTCGATCCGGTGCACCTGCTGGGCGAGATCGAGCGCCTCGAGGCAATGGGGCTGGAGGTGCGCTCGCGTCTGTTCGTGAGCGAGTCGTGCCCGCTGATCCTGCCGTTCCACGTTGCCGTCGACAAGGCGCGCGAGGCGCTGCGCGAGTCGAGCGGCGCCGGCAAGATCGGGACGACGGGGAAGGGCATCGGCCCGGCCTACGAGGACAAGGTCGCGCGGCGCGCGCTGCGCATGCAGGACCTGAAACACCCCGACCGGTTCGCGAAGAAGCTGCGTGAGTTGCTCGATCTGCACAACTTCGCGCTCAACGGTTATCTGCATGGCGAGGCGCTCGCCTTCGAGCCGATCTACGAGCTTGCGATGAAAGTGGCGCAGGTGCTGACGCCGATGCTCGCCGACGTCGGCTACATCCTGCACAACGCGAACCGGAGCGGTGCCAACATCCTGTTCGAGGGCGCGCAGGGAACGCTGCTCGACATCGACCACGGCACCTATCCGTTCGTGACCTCGAGCAACTGCGTCGCCGGCAACGCCTCGGCGGGCTCGGGAGTCGGCCCGGACCAGCTCCACTACATCCTCGGCATCACCAAGGCCTACACGCCGCGCGTCGGCGGCGGCCCGTTCCCGAGCGAGCTGCCGATCGACGCGCCTGGAACCATCGGTCACCACCTGTCGACGGTCGGGCAGGAGCGCGGCACCGTCACCGGCCGCGCCCGCCGCTGTGGCTGGCTCGACGCGGCGCTGCTCAAGCGCTCGATCAT
>JBBQIA010000333.1:0-2753 GCA_038324485.1 Lysobacterales bacterium | reverse complement strand
GCCTTGTCTTCGCCTTCCGGCACGTTCAAGGACGGCGGCAGGGTCCAGACGCCGTTCGGGTGGTCGGTGTCGTCCTTCGGGTTGGCATTGATGTCGCTGCGCGCGTCGAGCACGAAGCCGGCCGCCGTCGCCAGCGCGATGACCTGCGCTTCCGACACGTAGCCCGAGCGGTCGCCTTCCGGCACGTCGGTCTTAGCGCGGTGCTCGACCACACCGAGCACGCCGCCCGGCTTCAGCACGTCGAAGAAGCCCTTGAACATGCCGGCGCCCTGCCCGCCCATCATCCAGTTGTGGACGTTGCGGAAGGTCAGCACGGCGTCGGCGCTGCCGGCCTCGCCAAACACGGGAGCCGCGGGATTGATCTCGACCAAGCTGGCGCTGCCATAGACGGTCGACTGGGCCGCGAACTTGTCGCGGAGGGCCTTGTTCTGGCCGGTGAAGTAGTTGGTGGCGCGCTCGCTGCTGGCCGTGGCCGGGTCGTTCACGGCGCCGATGTAGCGGCCGCCGTCACGCAAGTAAGGCGCCAGAATTTCGGCATACCAGCCGCCGCCGGGCGTCATCTCGATGACAGTCATCTTCGGCGACACGCCAAAGAAGGCCAGAGTCTGCTGCGGGCGACGGAAGGCATCGCGGGTGACGTTGGCCGGGGTGCGCCACTCGCCAGCCACGGCGGAATCGAGGGCGGCTTTGGCCTGCTCCTGGCTGTCGTGGTCGGCGGCCATGGCCGGGCTTTTGTCGCCGCCGTGGTTGTGGGCCAGCACCAGCGGTGCGGCGCAGGCGGTGGCGAGAGCAAGAGCGATCAGACGAAGACGCATGGTGGTTTCCTTATAAGGGTGGGGTGGCTTAAAGCGTGCGGAAACGAAGGTTACGTTGGCGGCAAGGCCGGTGCACCGTGATTTCCCGCCACAGGACGACGAGGCCCGATGCGACGCCCAAACACTTTTCACTTCGGCATAGCGCCGCGTGTTCCAAGGTGGGGTCACTCCAGCACGGCGCCAGCGGACTGCATCAAAGCACTCATGAACTCGCCCGACAACGATTTTCCCGGCGCCTTCCGTCCGCATGGCCAAAGCGAGTTCTTGGCCGACGGGGCGATCATCCGCATTACCGTCGAGGGGCCTTTTAACCTCCAAGGCATGACCGAATTCGGCCAAAAGATGCAGCACCTCTTCGCGGAAATCCCCGCTGGGCAAAGCGTCGTCACGCTGGCGGACGTGCGGAACAGCCTTCTGGCCACGCCCGAGGCGTGGTCGCTTCTCGAGGCTCTCATCTTGCAGATGCAGGCCGGGTCGCTGCGGTTACTGGGCACCGCCTGGGTCGTCGCCGAGACCGTCGAGGGGCGCGCGCTGCTGCTTCCACGCGCTCGCCGCGCTTATGCCGCAGCGGGGCGGCCGTTCGACGTCTTCACCGACGCGGCGGCCGCGGAAGCATGGGCCCGCGAACGCCTGACCGAGGGCTAAGCGCCTCACCGGCGCACAAAACGAAAGGGGCGCCGAAGCGCCCCCTGCGTTGCATCGATGCAGACCGAGATCAGAGGTGCTTGATGATCTCGTCGGCGAACTCGCTGCACTTCACTTCCGTGCTGCCCTCCATCAGGCGGGCGAAGTCATAGGTCACGCGCTTGCTCGAAATCGCGCCGTCCATCGCCGTGATCAGCGCGTCGGCCGCTTCGGTCCAGCCCATATAGCGCAGCATCATTTCGCCAGACAGGATCACCGAACCCGGATTCACCTTGTCTTGGCCGGCGTACTTCGGCGCCGTGCCGTGGGTGGCCTCGAACACCGCATGGCCGGTGGCGTAGTTGATGTTCGCGCCCGGCGCGATGCCGATGCCGCCAACCTGAGCCGCCAATGCGTCGCTCAAGTAATCACCATTGAGGTTCAGCGTAGCGACGACGTCGTAGTCCTTCGGCCGCAGCAGAATCTGCTGCAAGAAGGCATCGGCGATGACGTCCTTGATGATCAGGCCCGCACCCGGCTTGCCTTCCGGAATAACGTGCCACGGGCCGCCGTCCAGCGGCACCGCGCCAAAGAACTCGCGGGCGACGTGGTAGCCGAAGTCACGGAAGGCACCTTCCGAGAACTTCATAATGTTGCCCTTGTGCACCAAGGTCACCGACTTGCGCTTGTGCTCGATGGCGTAACCGATGGCGCTGTGCACCAGACGCTCGGTGCCGAGGTAGCTCACCGGCTTGATGCCAAGACCCACCTGCACCGGCAGGCTGCGCGCGGCAAAGCCGGTCGACGCCAGCTGCGCCGTCCACGCGTCGTTCTTTTCCTGCGTGCCGAAGCGAATCTTGTCGAAGCTCTTCGGGAATTCCTTGTGTAGAAAGTCGAGCAGCTTCTGCGCGTCCGCCGAGCCCGGCTCGAACTCGATGCCGGCATAGATGTCTTCCGTGTTCTCGCGGAAGATCGTCATGTCGGTGTCCTGCGGGCGCTTCACCGGCGAGGGCACGCCGTCGAACCAGCGCACTGGGCGCAGACAGACGTAGAGGTCGAGCATCTGCCGCAGCGCGACATTGAGCGAGCGAATGCCGCCGCCAACGGGCGTGGTCAGCGGTCCCTTGATGCTCACCAGATAGTCGCGACAGGCGTCGACGGTCGCATCCGGCAGCCAGTTCTGAGTGGCATTGAAAGCCTTCTCGCCGGCCAGCACTTCCATCCAGTGAATTTTCTTCGTCGTGCCGTAGGCCTTGGCCACGGCGGCGTCGAGCACGCGCACGCTGGCACGCCAGATGTCGGGGCCGATGCCAT
>JBBQIA010000332.1:0-2754 GCA_038324485.1 Lysobacterales bacterium | reverse complement strand
CGATTTCCTCGCCAAGCGCACGCGGCCAATCGACCCGCGGCAGGAGGACGATCTGAGTGACTTGGCTGCTGCGGAACTGCACGCCGAATTGGTCGATGTGGACCCGTCGCGGCGCTATTGCACCGAATGCTTGTTGGTGGGCGAGGGCTTGGATCGCGCCGGACTGAACGCGGCCTTGGCGGATCTTGGCGCTGATTGCGTGGTGGTGGCCGGCGGCGCGCATCGGGTGAAAGTGCATGCGCACGTGGCGCGCCCCGCGGCCATGTTCGAGGCGCTGGAGCGCTTTGGTCGGGTCGAATCGACGAAGGCTGACGACATGCTGGCGCAGGCGCGAACGACGCGCGCCGGCGGCGGTTGCGTGGTGGTCACCGACAGTTCCGCAGACCTGCCCGAGGGCATGGCCGACGCGCTGAACCTGCACGTGGTGCCGCTGCGGGTGAATTTCGGCGAGCAAGATTATTTGGACCGCGTGGGCATTACGCCGTCCGAGTTTTACGCGCGAATTCGCAACGAGCATTTGCTGCCGCGAACGAGCCAACCGCCGGTCGGTGACTTTCGCCGGATGTTTGAGTTTTTGCTGTCGCATCACGCCGACGTGGTGTACGTCGGGCTGTCGCGGGCGGTGTCGGGCACGCTGCAGGCGGCCGAGTCGGCCGCCCAGCGTGGCCACGCCGAACGCACGCATATTTTTGATACCGGCAATGCGGCGGGTGGTCAGGCTCTGCTCGCGATTTTGGCGGCCGAGATGGCGGCGAAAGGCGCTAGCGTTGCCGACATCCATGAGCGTTTGGCGGCACTGAAGCCGCAGACCCAGACCTTCGCGCTTGCCCGCGACATTCGCCACGCCGTGCGCGGCGGTCGCGTGCCGCGCTGGGCCGGATGGGTGGCCGGCGTCTTGGGCGCGACGCCTATTGCGCGGGTCACGCCGGAGGGTCGCCTGAAGCCCTGTTCGGCTCTGTTTGGCGCCAAAGGCGCGCCGGAGCGATTCGCCGGGTACGTGGCGGGGCACGTCGCCAAGGGCAAGCGCTGGCGTTTGATTGTGGGTCACTGCGATGTGGCGGACGACGGTGCGGCGCTGCTGGCGTCGCTGCGCGCGCGCTTAGACATTGCCGAATCATGGTTGGTGGAAACCGGCCCCGCCGTGGGTGCCCATGCCGGCCCCGGCACGCTGGTGGCGAGCCTGCAGCCGGTCGACGTCTGATGTGGGGCCTTGAGGGCGGCTGGGCCGTGCTGCCGATGGGCTTAGCGTTGGTGGGCTGCTACCTGCTGGGCTCGGTGTCGGGCAGCCTTTGGCTGGGACGCTTGCGCGGGGTCGACATCCGCACGCAGGGCAGCGGCAATGCCGGCGGCACCAATGCATTTCGCACGCAGGGCCTGTGGTTCGCTCTGGGCACAGTGCTGATTGACATCGGAAAGGGTGCAGCGGCGGTGGCCTTGGTGCAGGCCATGGGCGGCGGAACGCTGGCGGCGATGGCGGCTCTGTTGCTGGCCGTGCTGGGGCACGTATGGCCGATTTTTCATGGTTTTCGCGGTGGCAAAGGCGCGGCCACGCTGGTGGGTGGACTGCTCATTCTTTGGCCGATGGCGCTGCTGCCCCTGATCGGCACCTGGTTGCTGGTGCTAGCGCTGAGCGGCTACGTGGGTTTGGCGACGGTGCTGGCCGGCGTGGCTCTGCCGCTGTGGTCGCTGTGGGCCGGGCGCGATCTGCTGTGGCTTGCCTTTTCTTTGATTGTGGCGGTGCTGCTGGCCTACACGCATCGCGGCAATCTTCAGCGTCTTCGTGCCGGCACGGAAAGCCGCTTCGAGCGCGTGCGGGTGTTCGCCCGACTCGGGCGTCGCGGCGGTGCGTGAGTCCGACCTGCACTTAGGCGTCGAGGCCAGCGCCGAGCTGGCGCGCTTCGTCCATCGCGAGGCGCTGGATTCGACTCAGGACGAGGCGTTCGCGCTGGGGGCGCCCGCGCGCGGGGCCTGCGTAGTGGTGGCCGATCAGCAAAGCGCCGGTCGCGGTCGCCGTGGACGGGTGTGGCAAAGCGATCCCAAAGGCGCGCTGGCCTTCACCGTCATTCGCGCGTTCGCATTGCCGACGGCGCAATGGGCGTCGGCGGGCTTGGTGGCGGCCATGGCCGTCGCCAGCGCCCTCCGCGGCCTTGGCGCCGAGTCGGTGGGCGTGAAATGGCCGAACGACGTCGTGCATGACGACGCCAAGCTGGGCGGTCTGCTGCTGGAGTCGCGGGGCGAAGCGCTGGCGCTGGGCATTGGCCTGAATTTGGCCCTGCCCGCCGGCTTCGCGATTGATCAGCCGTGGACCGATCTGCGTGCGACCGGGGCCGGCGTCAGTGATCGCGCGGCCGTCTTGGGCGCGGTGTTGAATCACCTGCTGCCGGCACTGGCCCGCTTCGAGCGCGAGGGATTCGGCGGCTTTGCGGAAGACTGGCCGCGCTTTGATGTGCTGGCCGGCCGCGAGGTGCGCGTCCACGGTGCCGAGCACGCCGTCGAGGGTTGCGCCTTAGGGATCGCGCCCGACGGCGGGCTGCGCGTGCGGCACGCCAATGGCGAACGCGTGCATTACGCCGGCGAGGTGAGCATTCGTGTGGTTGCTTGATTTGGGCAATACGCGGCTGAAGATCGCGCTCGGCGACGCCGCGGGCATCGGTCCGGTGCATGCCTTCGCACACGCCGATGCGGACGCCGAGGACGGACTGGCGGCGCTGCTGAAAACGCGTCCCGAGGTTCGCAGCGCGTGTCTGGCGTCGG
>JBBQIA010000331.1:0-2766 GCA_038324485.1 Lysobacterales bacterium | reverse complement strand
GCCTCGTGCTCGGGTAGACGAAACATTCGCGGCTTTGGATTGCCGGCCTGCGGTCTTGGCGTGGTTGTGCCGATTTCGACAAAGCCAAAGCCCAAGGCTGCAAGGGCGTCGATGCAGGTGCCGTTTTTATCGAGCCCCGCTGCAAGTCCCACGGGGTTCGTGAATTGAAGCCCCATCGAGGTCGTCGGCAGCGGCTTTGGGCGCGTCGCGAGCAGCGGATTGAGCCCGCTGCGCCATGCGGCATCCAAGGCTTTGAGTCCCAAATCATGGGCATGTTCGGCATCCAGCCGGAAGAGCAGCGGACGGGCAAGGCCGTACATCGTTGGGGTTCTTTCCTTGAGCGTTGCGTCAGGCCGAAAGGCCAATGATGGCGAGCAGTGCCGCGAGACCGCCGAAAAACAGGATGACGGCAAAAATACTCAGCACGCTGATGATGATCATGGCCCAGCCAAGAATCAGTCCGGCGATGGCTAGGCCGTCGCCTTCGACGTTATCCGCGTCGCGGCGGATTTCGCTGCGAGCCATGTGGCCGGTGATGATCGCTACCAGCGACCCGATCCACGGCGCGAGGGTCCAGCCCAAAATACCGGCCACCAAACTGACAATAGCGAGCGTTGACGTGCGACGGATCATGGCGTTCATGGCTGCTCGCTTTGGGCGGTCTGTGCGGGAGCATCGGTGCTGGTCTCAGGCACTTTCACGCCCAAGCGCGCAATGAAGGACGCCATCTGGAAGGGCTCGGCCTGAAGCAGCGTGTTCGTCTCGCCGCCTTCGTACACCAAGGTGGCCCGATATAAGCGATGCGACTGCGAGCCAAACATCCACTCGCTGCAGGGCTCGCCGACGGCGATGGCGCAGGGCGCAGCGCGCATCTCAAAGCGCACTCGACGGAAGCCGGAGCCGGGCAGGTCATCCGGCACCGAGGCTTCGGCGATCAGGATGGGCGTCGCCAGGGTCACGTCTTCGACGCGAACCCGAAGCGGACGCTCATTGCTCTTGAACACGAAGGCAAAGCGATCCGTCAGCGAAGGGGTGTCCGACGTTTCTGTGTCGAAGCCCGCCGATTCGAAGGTCGCGATCTCGTTCTCAGCGCGTGCCGGCAGCCCATTCACGATGGGCAACGAAAATCGCGTGCCGTCGCCGGTGGTGAACACTTCGTCTTCGGCCATGGCCGACGTCGAGACGCCAGTCAAAGTCAAAGCCATCAAAACAACCCAGTGCTTACGCATGGACCCAGTCTCCCTTCAATCCGTTGTCGAGCCAGTGTAGGCCGGTTCTCTTAAAGTTCGAACTTGATGCCCTGAGCCAGCGGCATGGCGTCCGAATAGTTGATAGTGTTGGTCTGCCGACGCATGTAGGCGCGCCACGCGTCCGAGCCCGATTCGCGACCACCTCCAGTTTCTTTCTCGCCGCCGAACGCGCCGCCGATTTCAGCGCCCGAGGTGCCGATATTGACGTTGGCGATGCCGCAATCCGAACCCACGGCTGACAGGAAGGCCTCGGCGGCCTTCAGGCTCTCGGTAAAGATGGAAGAGGACAAGCCCTGCGGCACCGCGTTCTGCATGGCGATGGCTTCATCGAGTGTCTTGAAGGGCATGGCGTAGAGGATTGGTGCAAAGGTCTCGGTCTGCACGGCTTCGGCGGAGTTCGGCAGGCCGGTAATCAGGGTCGGCAGCACGAAGTTGCCCGGACGGTCGATGGCCGCACCGCCGCTGCGCACCGTGCCGCCGGCCGCCTTGGCTTTTTCGATCGCGGCCAAGAAGGCCGCAACCGCGCCCTTGTCGTTCAGCGGGCCCATCAGGGTGCCCTCGGCATTCGGGTCGCCAATCTTGCTTTCGACTTGCTTGTAGGCCGCAGCCACCTTGCCCACTAAGTCGTCGAAAATTGATTCGTGGACGAACAAGCGACGCGTGCTGGTGCATCGCTGACCGGCCGTACCAACCGCGCCGAATACGATGGCCGGCAGAGCCAGTTTCAGGTCGGCTGTGGCGTCGACGATGATCGCGTTATTGCCGCCCAGTTCCAGCAGCGACTTGCCCATACGGCGGGCCACGCGCTCGCCAACCTGACGACCTACCTTGGTCGAGCCGGTGAAGCTGACCAGTGCGATGTCGTGGTCGTCGACAAAGCTCTGTGCGAGTTCGGTGCCGGCGTCGTTGAACAGGAAGAACAAGTCCGGGAAGCCGGCCGCGCGGAGGGCCTCGTTACAGATTTTCATCGACGCCAAGGCGCAATACGGCGTCTTCGGCGAGGGCTTCCAGATGGTGATGTTGCCGGCAATGGCGGCGACGAAACTGTTCCACGCCCACACGGCGACCGGGAAGTTGAAGGCCGAAATGACCCCGACGATGCCGAGCGGATGCCACTGCTCATACATGCGGTGGCCGGGACGCTCGGAGTGCATGGTCAGGCCGTAAAGCTGGCGCGAGAGACCGACGGCGAACTCGCCGATGTCGATCATTTCCTGCACTTCGCCATCGCCTTCCGGCTTGATCTTGCCCATCTCCAGCGAGACCAGAGCGCCGAGGGCCGACTTGTTCTGACGCAGGGCGTCTGCACACAGGCGGATCGCTTCGCCACGGCGCGGGGCAGGCGTCGTGCGCCACACGGCCGCAGCTTCCTTGGCGCGCTTTTTGATGATGGCGTAGTCGGCCTCCGAGGACGCATACACCTTGCCCAGCACTTCGCCGGTGGCCGGGTTGACCGGCTCAAGGACGCCGGCGTCGCGGGTCTTCGACCATTCGCCGAGGCCGAGGTAGGTGCCGG
>JBBQIA010000330.1:0-2795 GCA_038324485.1 Lysobacterales bacterium | reverse complement strand
TCTGATCGAGTAAGTAGCTCGGGATGGATTCATCTTCGGCGCTGCCGCTCTCGGGCTGGCCGGCACGCTGGAACAGCGTGCCCATCATGTTCATGACGGCACCGGTTGGAACTTGCGCGCCGCCGACGCTGATGTTTTGCCGACCCAGCACGCCCATCAGCTGTGACATCAGCGCCTGCTGAATTTCAGGGCGACCCAGCAGCCCGGCGATCTGGCCGCCAAGCACCGCGGAACTGCCTCCCGTCTGCGGGGATGGCATGTGGCGTATCGGAGCAGGTGCGCGAGCCGATGCCCGTGCTGGGGTCCGAGCCGGTGCTCCAGCGCGCCCGGCTTGCCCGGCCTGAGCCGACCCCACGGCGCTGGTGACGCCGCCGATGGCCGCACCGGCTAGGGCGCCCCACGGTCCAAGGGCCGCGCCGGTTGCGGCGCCAGAAAGTATTCCGGGCACCGCATTCATCACATGCGGCGCGGCCTGTCGGGCGACGTTGGCGACACCCTGACCAAACTGGCCCAGCGAGCGGCCAATGTCATTGAGAAATTCCTCGGCTTCGGCAGCCTCCATGGCGCCGCCATAGTGCTGATGCACCAGCGACTCGATGAACGCGTCATTCGACTCAGCCAGTTCAGGGCGCAACACGGAACGCAGGGTGGGATAGGCGGTGGACATCGCGAGACTCCTCGGGAGTGCGGCATTGGAATGGGCTCCAACACCTTCCCCAACACTCTGCGCGGCCTGCCTCTCGGCACTCTCACCGTCATCTCACCGCGGTATCACCGCGTCGATCAGGTCACGCCTCGAATTGCTGAAGCTGCAGTTCGGCATCGGCCAGACGCTCCCGCGCGCGACGCAGTGCTTCGCAGGCTTCGCCGTGCGTTTTGGCGACCGGAGTGGGCGACTCTTGAACGGTCAGCGCTTGGGCGGCTACGTGGCGATACAGCGCCATAGTTTCCGGCATCGGGACGATCGCCAGTTCGCTGCGCAGGCGCGCGCGACACACTTCAAACTGCCGCAGCGCGTGCGCGCGCTGGCCGCAGCGCAGCTGGGCCGACATCAGCTGTCGCAAGACGTCTTCGCGCATCGGATCGAGGTCAAGCACATGCCGTCCGCGCCGGATGGCTTCATCAAAGTCGCCCTGTGCCAAGGCCGACTGCATTGGCCACAGCAAAGCATCGATGTGTCGCCGGCGCAGGCGTTCGCGCTCGCGTTGCGCCCATTCCGAATCGACGCCCGGCAGAAGATCGCCTTGATAAAGTCGAACCGCTTCGGTCAGCTGAGCGACCTCCGCTACCGAGAGCTGCGCGGCCGGTCGCGCCAAGGCGCCGGCTGTCAGTTTTTGAAACGCTATGGCATCAACGCGAAAGGCCGGATGCGCGCTCAGGTGCAGGCTGCCCGCTGCGTCGTTGATGACCAACTCGCCGTGGTCGCGCGTGAAAGGGGTTAGCGCTCGCCGCAGCCGCCACAGGGCCGTGCTGAGTCGGGCGCCGCAGCCGTCTCGGGTCTCGTCATCCCACAGCGACTCCAGCAACAGGCTGCGGTGCACACGAAGGCCGCCCGACAAGGCGAGCATGGCGAGGAGGGTGGCGCTTCGCGGCGGCAGCGCGATGCGCTGCGAGGCCTGCGCGTCGCAAAGCTCGAGGGAGAGCACGCCAAAAAGGCGAAGAATGAGTTGTGCCATGACCAGTACCGGGGGGCGGTGAACGGGGTCTTGCGGCAGTGCCGCATCGCTTGGAGGACATGAGTCGATCCTGCGACTCGTCTGTGACGGATCGTAGACCGTCGTGTGCCAGCGCTAAAGCCGCGTCTTCTGCCGCAGCCAAATCACCGCTTCGTCTCGGCAGCCCAACAGTTGAGCGGCCATGAACACCGATTCGACGCCGCCGCGGGCACGGAGCCAGTCCTCGCGCTCCTCCCACACCGAACGCGCCCAGCCGAGGGTGTCTCGTCCATTCAGCGCGCTGCGCTCGCCGTCGCCGTCATTGGCGTCGTCGTCGCGGGAGTCGATGGGGGAGGACCGGAAGCTCATGGGTCGAGACTGCGCTTCAATCTCCTGCGGCGCTGTCAGCCGATTCCACCCTGTCGTGTAGGAAACTGCTGACCCCGCCTCCCGCTCAGCGCACACTCGACGCTGCCGCACGCAGGTCGGCGACAGGAGAAGCCCGTTGGCAGACGCACAGCATCATCGACGTGAGGCCGTGACCGGGCTCGTGCTCACCGGCGGCGGCGCGCGCGCTGCCTATCAGGTAGGCGTGCTGCGCGGTATTGAGCGCATTCGCGTTGAATGCGGTGCGTCGCTGGGGCCCAAGAACAACCCGTTCCCGATCATGACCGGCACCTCGGCCGGCGCGATCAACGCGGCTGCGCTGGCGAGTGAAGCCGACGACTATCCGCGCGCGCTGGAGCGTCTCTATCGCACTTGGAAGGGCTTTGAGGCCAATCATGTCTATCGCGCCGACGCCTTCGGCGTGGTTCGCAGCGGCGCACGTTGGCTGACCATGTTCACGATCGGCTGGGCGGTGGCGCGCTGGCGCCGGGCGAAGCCGAAGTCGCTGCTCGACAACACACCTTTGGCGCAGTTGCTGGCCGAGACCGTGCCGCTCGAACGCATTCCGGCTTTGATTGCGCGTGGTGTGCTGCAGGCGTTTGCCATCACCGCGTCCAGCTACACCTCGGGCACGCACGTCAGCTTCTATCACGCCGGTCCCGCGCAGCGCCCCTGGCGTCGATCTCAGCGCGTGGCCATGGCGGGGCCGATCACCCTCACGCACTTGCTGGCCTCGTCGGCTATCCCATTCGT
>JBBQIA010000329.1:0-2814 GCA_038324485.1 Lysobacterales bacterium | reverse complement strand
CGAGCAGCCGATAGGGCGCTTCATCGCGCACCGTGTAGGCGTGCACCGCGAAGTCCAGCGCACGCGCGGCGGCCAGCCACGGTGCGGGCTCAAGCCCCACGCGCGGACGGCGATCGACCGCATCGGGCAAGGCCGGGACGGCCTGCAGCGCTGCGGGAATCCACACGCCGAGGCCGTCCACCATCTGACGCAGGGTCTGCAACGCTGGGGTGCTCAGTAACTGCCCGTAATGCGTGGCAGCGCCGAAATTGGGCACGCGCTCGGCCAGCGCGCCGTAACGGGGTCGCAGCGCCTCCCCTTGCAACGCAAACCACACCACATCAAAAGGCTGGCCAAAATTCGTCTGCGTCGGGTCGCTACGCCCGGAGGTATCGCCAAGCAAGAACACCAGCGGCAAGCGAAGGCCCGCGGCGGGCATCAGCACCGTCGATAAGCGCTGCAAATTATCGATTTCGAAACTTTGGATGTAGACGCAGGCCGGGTCGGTGAATTCAGAAGCCACCAGCTCGTCTAGCAGCATCGCGCTCGTATCCAAGGCAATCCGCGGGCCATCGAGGTGCCGGCCCTCGTGCAAGAAAAACGTCGGATGCTTCGTTTCCGGATACAGGCCAATCGGGCGGCCGAGACGCTGCGTTTCCGCCTTCGCCAAGGCGATCACCTCGGCGAAAGTCGGAATACCAAACTGGCCGTCGAAAGCCGCATTGCCCGGACGCGTATCGGGCCGGGTTTCACGGGCGCGAAGTCGGCGAAGCTCGTCCAATCGAAAATCTTCGGCGAACCAATCCTCGATCCACACGCCGTCGATGCGTTTACGCGTGCGTCGGTCGGCGAACTCCGGGTGATCGGCCACGTCGGTGCTGCCCGACAGCGCGTTTTCATGCCGCGCCACCAGCACCCCATCACGGGTGGGCACCAGATCCGGCTCGATGAAATCCGCGCCCTGCGCGATGGCCCGCCGATACGCTTCAAGCGTGTGCTCCGGGCGCTCGCCCGAAGCCCCGCGATGGGCAATCACCAGCAGCGGCGAGACGGACGTGGCAGTCATGGCCTTGAGCATAAGGCAGGTATCCTCCCGCCATGCGCAAGATCGTGCACATCGACATGGACGCCTTCTACGCGTCGGTCGAGCAGCGAGACGACCCGGCGCTGCGCGGCAAGCCCGTGGTGGTGGCGTGGAAAGGCGCGCGCTCGGTCGTCTGCGCGGCCAGCTACGAGGCGCGGCGCTTCGGCGTGCGCTCGGCCATGCCGGCCGTTCGCGCAGAACGCCTCTGTCCGCAGGCGATTTTTGTGCCGCCCGACTTCGCCCGCTACAAAGCGGTGTCGAATCAGGTGCGCGCCATCCTTGAACGCTATACCGACCAGATCGAGCCCCTGTCCTTGGACGAGGCCTATTTAGACGTCACGCAAAACTTTCAGGGCCTTGCCACCGCCACCGACGTGGCTCGCGCGCTGCGCCAAAATATTCAAGACGAAGTTTCGCTGACCGCTTCGGCCGGCGTGGCACCGAACAAGTTCGTCGCGAAAATTGCGTCCGACCACCGTAAGCCGGATGGCCTCTTCGTCGTGCGGCCCGAGCGTGTGCTGGGCTTTCTGACGCCGCTACCAGTCGGGCGTCTGCCCGGGGTCGGCCAGGTGATGGCCGAAAAGCTGGCCACGCTGGCCATCCGAACCGTCGGCGAACTGCGCGCCGTCCCGACGCCCTTGCTGGTCCACAAGTTCGGCCGCTGGGGTCTGCGGCTGGCCGAGTTAGCGCGCGGCATCGACGAAGACCCGGTACGCCCCTCGCGCGTTCGTCAGTCGATTTCATCGGAAGACACCTTCAGCACCGATCACTACTTGGACGAATTGGGTCCAACCATCACGCGCTTGGCGGACCGCGTGTGGACGCTGGCCGCACGCGAATCACGCCACGCGCGGACGGTGCAGCTCAAGCTGAAAACTGCTGATTTTCAAACGCTCACACGCAGCCTCAGTCCCGACGCCATGCCGACCTCAGCGACGGCGCTGGCCGAAATGGCCTTGGCCCTGCGCGATCGCGTCGATCTGCCGCCGCGCACGCGCTATCGACTGGTTGGCGTAGGTCTCGCGCACTTCGAAGACGCGGTGAGCTCGCCGCAAGACACTCTCTTCGCGGCCCGTGACACGGCCGATGCAGGCATGCTGATTCAGAGTGATGCACAAGAAAAGGGAATGACATGAGGGTTTTCCACTGCGAGCAGTGCAGCGCGCGGGTGTATCTCGCCAGCGACGCCTGCGTGCACTGCCATGCCAAGCTGGGCTATCTGCCCGAAGAGCGCGTCATGGGCGCGTTCACCGCAGAACCCGACGGCAGCCTGCGCCGTCATCGGCAAACGCCCTTCACTTGGATGCGTTGCTCGAATGCGCACACCGCGGCGCTGTGCAACTGGATGGTTCGCAATGACGACTCCCATGCGCAATGCCTGTCCTGCCGGCTCACGGTCAGCATTCCCGATCAGAGCACCGTCGAGAACCAGAAGGCATGGGGAGACATGGAGGCCGCGAAGCGCAGCTGGCTGACCAACATTCTGGCGCTGCACCTGCCGGTGCGCTCGCGTGAGGACGATCCCGAGCGCGGTCTAGCGTTCCACTTTCTGCGCCAAGTGGACGCGAAGAAACCCGTTTACACCGGGCACGATTCTGGCGACATCACGATCAACGTCATCGAGTCCGATCCGGTCCAGCGCGAGCGCAGCAAAATCGATTTGCACGAACCCTACCGCACGCTTTTGGGCCACTTTCGCCACGAGTCAGGGCACTACTACTGGGACCTGCTAATCAAGGATTCCCTGCTGA
>JBBQIA010000328.1:0-2825 GCA_038324485.1 Lysobacterales bacterium | reverse complement strand
TTCGCCTTCGCGCTCTGGGATTCGGAACAGAAGCGCTACCTGATTGCTCGCGACCCGATGGGCGTGATTCCGCTCTACTTCGGTCACGACTCCGAGGGCCGGCTGTGGGTGGCTTCGGAGATGAAAGCTTTGGTGGGCGTGTGCGATGACGTGGCGGTGTTTCCGCCGGGGCACTTGCTGGATTCGGCTGAAGGGGTCATTCGCCCCTATCGCCAGCGGGAGTGGCGCGAGTTCGAAGCGGTGTCGGGACAGGCCATCGAACCGGCGGCGCTGAAAGAAGCGCTGATGCAGGCGGTGCGCCGGCAGCTGATGTGCGACGTGCCCTATGGCGTGCTGCTCTCTGGCGGCTTGGACTCGTCGGTGGTGGCCTGGTGCGCGGCGCAGTTCGCCAAGCAGCGTGTCGAGGACGACGGCAAGAGCGAGGCCTGGTGGCCGCGCCTGCACAGCTTCGCGGTGGGCTTGAAAGGCTCGCCAGATTTAGCGGCTGCGCAGATTGCGGCCGAGGCTTTGGGCACTGCGCATCACGAGTTCCAGTTCACGCTGGAGGAGGGCTTAGACGCCTTGAGCGAAGTGATTCGCCATGTCGAAACCTACGACGTGACCACCATTCGGGCCTCGACGCCGATGTTCTTGCTGGCGCGGCGAATCCGATCGATGGGCATCAAGATGGTGCTCTCGGGCGAGGGCAGCGACGAGGTGTTCGGTGGCTACCTGTATTTCCACAAGGCGCCGGACGCGCGCGAGTTTCATGCCGAGACGGTGCGCAAGCTCGATGCCCTGCATCAGTTCGACTGTTTGCGCGCCAACAAGAGCATGGCGGCCTTCGGCATCGAGGCGCGCGTGCCCTTTCTTGATCTTGAATTTCTTGATTGCGCGATGGGCATCGACCCCGACCAGAAGCGCGTGCATCCACGCGTTGCGGGTGGGCGGCCGATTGAGAAATGGCTGCTGCGCGAGGCCTTCGAGGGCTGCTTGCCGGAGTCGATCCTTTGGCGACAGAAGGAGCAATTCAGCGATGGCGTGGGCTACGGCTGGATCGATGGACTGAAGGCGCACGCGGCCGCACAGGTGAGTGACGCCGAGTTTGCAGCGTCCGAGCGCCGCTTTCCGATCAACGCGCCGCAGACTAAAGAAGCCTATTTCTATCGGCGGATTTTTGAGTCGCATTTTCCCGGCGGCGCGGCCGCATCGACCGTGCCCGGTGGGAAATCCATCGCCTGCTCATCGCCCGCGGCGATTGCGTGGGACGCGGCGTTTGCGGCGGCCGCCGATCCGAGCGGGCGCGCGATTGCCGGGGTGCATGAGCAGGCCATGTTCTGATTTCTGCTGGAAGCAGCCAGCCCCTTGGCCAGTGTCGTAATGCCAAGTCGAACGAGCAGATCGGACAGCGTAGGTGCGCAGTTGTGGCGTGAGCTGGCTGGCCGCTTCCGGCCAGGAGCGGCCGGTTGAGAACGCGAAACGCGTGTCGCCCTAAAGCGGACGTTGGGTTTGGCTTGGATTTCGGCAACCGCTACGTGCAATGGCCGATGGCGATTTCAGTAACGAACGATGCGTTGGTCTTCGATCAAAACCAACGCGGGCCAAGCGACGAGCTGCGCTTAAAGTTCAAGGCCGTCATGCAGAAGCGGCAATGGGATCGCCAAGTCACTAGAGCGCTGATCGTCGGACGCAATCGGAAACGTCGACACAGTCTGATATTCGCCGCGGCGCGGGCCCAGAGCACATGGTTATGCAATCGTTCGCGTGCGAGCCGCGGCAGACGAAGACACTATTCGGGCAGGTTCACGGCTTGTCGTGCCACGCGCAGGGACTACTGCATGGGAGGGCAAACGCCGTCACTCGACCGCGTTCGCCATGGGTCATCGTGGGCTGACGCGCCACACCGTGTTGCCAACATCATCGGCCACCAGCAGCGCGCCGGTGCTGTCGATGGCCACGCCGACCGGGCGGCCCCAGGCTTTGCCTTTCGGGCTCAAAAAACCGCTCAGCACGTCCACGGGCAGGCCCTGCGGTTTTCCCGCTGCGAAAGCCACGTAGACCACCTTGTAACCCGAGTGTGGTCGTCTGTTCCATGAACCATGCATGCCGATGAAAACACCCTGCGGCGCGACGGCTGTCTGCGGCGCGCTGGTCGCCGCGTGGGTCAATAGCGCTACGAGCGGGCTACCGCCACTGGCAGCAAGCCCCAGCGCTGCCACGTGCGCGCCGAGCGCATAGTCGGGCGCCACAGCGCGCGCGACCAGGTCGGGGCGCTGCGGTTCAACGCGTGTGTCCACGTGCGCGCCGTACCAGCTATAGGGCCAGCCATAGAAGGCGCCATCCATCACTGAAGTCAGATAGTCGGGCACCAGATCGCTGCCAATCTCGTCACGCTCGTTGGCCACGGTCCAAAGTCTTGCAGGGCCGGTCGGCGCGTCCATCCAGGCCATGCCATTGGGGTTGCGCAGGCCGCTGGCGAACACGCGCTTGGCACCCGTGGCAATGTCGATTTCCCAGATCGCTGCACGGCCTTCTTCGGCGGCGATGCCGTTCTCGGCCACGTTGCTGTTGGAGCCCACGGTTGCATAAAGCTTGCTGCCGTCGGGACTGGCGATCAGGTTTTTGGTCCAGTGGTGATTGATCGGTCCAGCAGGCAGCTCGGTCAGCCGGCGGCCGCTGCCTTCGATGCGCGTCTGGCCCGTGCTGTAGGCGTATTCCATCACTGCATCGGTGTTGGCCACGAAAAAGCGCTGACCTACCAGCGCCATGCCGAATGGCGAGTTCAAGCCCTCAAGGAAATCCGTTTGCACGGCGGGCCGACCTTCGGCACCGGCAGCACGCAGCAG
>JBBQIA010000327.1:0-2834 GCA_038324485.1 Lysobacterales bacterium | reverse complement strand
AATATCCTCGCGCTGAACGCCCGGCGGGATCGGCACCAGCCGATCCTTAAACAGCTCGTCAAAGTCGATACGGGCTTCAAGCGGCGTCCCGTCTTTCGATCGCCAGTTCACGTCGACCGGACCGGCGAAGTTCTCAATGCCAATTCGAACCGCCTGCGTCAAGATTGCCGGGTAGTGCTTCCCAACCGACTCGATGGACGACGTGGGCTCTCGATGCTCGGCTGGCACTCGCCCGTACTTCACGCTGCAGTAATCCGTGTCGAAGCACTGCGTCGAGAAATTGTGCTGAATAAAAAACAGTGGCCAATCGGCAACCGTGCCGGTGTAGCGGCGGTCGATGTTCGGTGCGCCCGGATAGGAGCCGAAGTCGCGATCAGAGCTCATGGCGGATTGGCAGGCCGATAGAAAAAGAACGGTTGCGAGAAGAGTAGCGGGACGGATGAAGGTCATGGCGCAATCTCTGCCTCTGAAGCTGACGTCGAGCGGGAGTCGCTACCGCTTTGGCTTTGGTTCGCAGTGCACTGAGCGAGGGAGTCCGCGGCTTCCGCGACAAAGGCTTCAAGCGAAGCGACGGCGCCGGCTTCCTGTTCGCGGGTAAGGGCAGGCTCAAAAAATCTCAGCGCGGCCAGTTCAATGCGGCTGCCGTTATTCGAGAACAGCTGGTGTACCGATAGGGATTGGAGCGGCGAGTCCGGTTCGCCCGCGAAGCGACGTTCAAAAGGAAATGGCGCAGTAAGGTCGCCCTGAAGAACGTTTCGGAGACGCAGCGTGACGTTGGTGCCGAGGGCTGTTTGCACCTCGCCAGCAACAGCGTGCGTGGGAATCTGCTCCGCAAGCTGGCGGGCGCGCGCCTTCTGATCGGTGTGTTCGCTGTGTCGATCAAGGTGTGCAGGCATGGTGGAGGTCACCACGTAAAGCGCCATCGCTTGCGGGTAGTCGATACGACTGAAATAAAGCGAGCCGTTGTTGAAGAGGGCTTCCGCGACTCGGCTCACTGAAGCGGGGGCGGGAGCGCGGAGACAAAATACATTGAGGAATGAGTGGTCTCCGCTCCAGCGCGGCCCGTCGCCGGACCATTGGGCGACGACGGGAGTCCCCGTGACGCTGTATGCCGGCATTGACGCAGTGGACGCAGTCGCCGTGGCCAGCGCTGCAGCAGGCAAAAAAACGCCCGCAAGCAACGCGATCAAGCCGAAGCCAGAGCGGCTCAAGACAGCGCGAGAGGAGAGTTCAGCGTTCCATGCCATGGGGGAGGGCCGGGTATTGGGGGGTGATGCGACCTTAGCGTCGTCGGTGCCCAAAAAACAACGGGCCCTTGCGGGCCCGTTGACGTTTCCTGTCTTTCTTTTTGTGTCAGCGAAGGCTTACTGCGTCACGGTCAGGTTCACCCGAACCGTCGCGCTGGCGCGAGCGGGGTCGTTGCTGCCCAGGCAGATGAAGCCCGAGTAGCTACCGGCCGCCAAGCCTGCCGTGTTCACGGTGAAGTTCACCGCGGCCGGTGCACCGGCAACCGCGCGACCGCTGGCCGGCGCCACGCCGCCCAGCCACGGGGCGCCGCAGCCGATGGTGCCGTTCAAGCTATACGCCACGCCGACAGGCGCGCCATTCGGGGTTGCCCACACGTTACCCGGCGCCGCACTGCTCGGAATGATCGTGCGCGGCTGGGTATTGTTGCCCTGCTGCGAGAAGAACCACGCGAAGCGATTGGCGAAGGGAGCGTTCACCTGCGGCACCAGCCAGTAGCGGCCCGGCTGCAGGGTGAGGCTCTGGCCGGCCGTGGCCAGATTCAGGCGCAACACATTGCCCGCAGTGCTGATGCCCGGCGAGTTTGCCGCCGCCGCGTAACGCCACACGGCCGCATTCGGCGAGGTCTCCGGATCGCCCGCCGGCACGCCGCCGGCATCGGCGAAGATCGACCAACCGATGACCGTATTGCCCGGAATGGTGCCGGTGCCCAAGACGAAGCCTTCGTTGGCGATGCTCGAGATCTGCGTCGTTTGCGTCAGCACGAAGTCATCCGCCGCAAATTGGCCGATGCCAAGGTCCGGGTAAGAGCCGGTGGCGTAGCCGCTGGTCGCGCCCGCGCTGCTCTGGGACACGATGGCGCCGGTGCCGGTGCCCGTGATCCGCGTGGTGAAGTCGACCGGGTTGCTGTTGCTCCACAGCGAGAAGCTGCCGGTGCGCGTGGTGTTGGCCGGCGCAGTGATGGAAATCGTCTCGGCGCTGAGGCCCAGTTCCGGGGCACGCACCGCTACGGCAACAGGCATACGCAGGACCGGCGAGCGGCTGCTGCTGTCGTTGCCCGTCGAGGTCATCGACAAGCTGCCGAAGCGGTAGCTGCCGTCGGCCGGCTGCGCGCTGGTGTTGACCGTCACCGTCAGCGAGACCGTCTCGAACGGCCCGACGGTGAAGACCGGCGTGTTTACCGAACCCGTCACGCCGGACAGGGCCGTGGTGAAGGTCTGGAAGGTGGCGCGCGTGCTGCGGAAGGTGCGGGTAAAGGTGCAGGTGCTCGGGCCGCAGCCGCGATTGGCGAGGCTGGCCAAGTTCAGACCGGAGGCATCACCGCCCAGTGCCGGATTGGCCGCCAAGTAATCGGCGCGCTGCTCGTCGAGCACGAGGCCGGTCTTCGCGGCCAGATCCACCTGCACGCGGCCCGCACCGGCCATGAAGGGCGTCGCCGCCGCGCCGATTTCGCTCAGCACGCCGGAGCGTGCGGTCAGCATCAGCGCCGACTTGATTTCGGCCGGCGTCCAGTTCGGGAAGATCTGACGCAACAGGGCACCGCTGCCGGCCACCTGCGGCGCGGACATCGAAGTGCCGCTCAAGAAGCC
>JBBQIA010000326.1:0-2842 GCA_038324485.1 Lysobacterales bacterium | reverse complement strand
TGCTCTCTTCGATGGCGCTGATACCAATGCCGGATTCGCCGCTGCCGCCACCGACGGCAACGCCGCCACCAGCGCCCGCGGAGGGCTGCGAGATCTGCGAAGGACCCCGCGATACGGCGCCCAATTCCACCGGCGTCAGACCCGGCGAAATATCAGCCGATCCGCCGCCACTGCTGCTCACGCTGGCGTCGAATACGGTGCCCAACTGCGACGCCAAGTCGCCGGCCTTCATGTACTTCACTTCATAGACGTAGAGCCGGGCGCCCTCGCCCGCCATGTCCAGCTTTTCGATCCACTCGCGGGCACTGGCCAAATAGCGGCGCTGCGGGGTGATGACGATGATCGAGTTGCTGCCTTCGACCGGCAGGAAGCGGAACATGCCGGCCAGCGGCGACCCGCTTTCTGCACCGAACAGGCGCTCCAGCGAGGTGACAATTTTGTCCGACTCCGAACTCTGGATCGGGAACACGCCGACCGACATGCCTTTCAGCCAATCGACGTCGAAGATGCGCACGGTGCGCAAATAGTTTTCCAGCTCGCTGCGGCTGCCGGACAGCACGATCAAATTGCGTGCGGCATCGGCCTGCACGACGGCGCCTTGGCGCACGTAGGGCTTCAGCAGCTTTTCCATCTCGGTGGCCGAGACGTACTGCAGGGGCACGGCGCGCAGTTCGAAGCCGCGCGCGTTGGCCGCGCTGCCGGTGCGCGGCGAGAGATTGCCCGCCACCGCTTGGTCGGTAGGAAGAATGGCGTAGCGGCCATCGCTCCAGACCAGTCGGGCATTGTTCCAGCCCAGCACCATTTCCAGCAGCGACAGCGCCTGCGCCGGGCTGACCGGCCGCGGCGTGGCGAGCGTCACCGTGCCCTGCACATTGGGCGCGATGACGTAGTTTTGCTGCAGCAAATCGCCCAGCACGGCCTTCACCACGGCATGCAGCGACTCGCCCTCGAAGTTGAAGGTGGCTTCGCCGCCCTGCGGCAGCTGCGGCGGCGGCGCGGCGGCCACGCCTTCGTCGATCATCATGCCGGTGCCGGGCTGCATGTTGGGCTCGGCGGCCGTGGGGCCAGCGATGGCGTCACCCACGCCTTCGCGCGAGAGCACCGGCGTCGTTCCGGCATCGGGATTGCGATCGATGCGCGGCAGCGGAGAGGAAGCACAGCCGGCCAGCACCGTCAGGACGGCAGCGGCGAGCAATACGCGAGGGGAGGTTTCGATACTCATCATTGGTCGGCGACGACGGCGTTCCCGTTCTTGGCTTGTTGTTCGCGCAACTGCGCGCGGCGGGCTTCAATACGAGCCCGGATGGCGTCGATCTGCGCTTGATCTTCGGCGCTGCGCTGGCCCTCGGCCGTGGCCTGCGAGGCCTGCTGCAGCAGTGTGGGCGGATTTTCGGCTTTCGCTTGCGGGTCGGCGGACACCGTTAAGGGCGTTGGCGCTTGCCCACCCTGCCCGTCAAAGACGCGCAGGTCGAGGACGCGCTGACCTTCGGGGCCTTCCAGCACGGCGCGGCGCGGCTGCAAATCAGCCAAGCGCCAGCCGGTGCCGGGCAGGGTTTCGCCCAAGCGCACGCGACGACTGACTTGGCCATTTTCTTCGCTGAAGATGGCCATCTTTAGGTCGTCGGTCAGCAAGACTGACGTCAACACGCCTTCAAACGGCGTCTGCACGCTGGTGTCGGCCACGGCCACCGGTGCCGGGCGGCGATCGGGATTGAACAAGGGGCGCTCGGAGACGGCCAAGTAGTCGGTGGGCTCGCTCAATCGCGCCGCGCTGTCGCTGAATCGCAATTCCGGAATCGGCGGCGCGATGGCTAGGTCGGGCGGATGCGGGCCAACGCGACCGCCCATTCCGGCGAAGCCCAGCAGCAGCAAGCCGCTGGCCCAGGCCGCAAGGGCCGCCGCAAGCCACGTGGAGGGGCGCAGGCCGTCAAGCATTGGGGCCACCCACGGCCGCGGTCGGCGTGCTCGGACGCAAATAGCCGTACAGGTCGAAAACCACATCCACGCGGCTATCGGTGGCACCTTGGCCGCCGCCGAAATAGGCGGCCATGCTGTTCAAAGCCACGTTGTCGATGAAGAGCTGCGGGCTGCCGCTTTCCAAGGCGTACAGCAGGCCGCCCAAAACGCCGGCATCGCAGCGCAGGCGAATCTGCACGGTGACGCGCGGGTAGGGGTCGCGGCTCTGCGCCTCCATCGGCGTTCGCGCGACGATTTCGCAGGCCAGCGGATTGGCGGCGACGCGGCGAATCTCCGACTCCAAACGCTGCACCAGCGCCGCGGTGGCCAAGTCTTTGTCGGGCTCGGCCAAGAAGCCGGGGTTCGAGGCCTCTGCGGCGCGCACCTCAGCGAGTCGCGCCTGCAGCTGCGGAATCTGCTCAGCTTCCATCCGCAGGCCCAGCTCGTCGTCGCGCACCTCGGCAATTTGCTTCCCCAGCGAACGCATGGGCGCGGTCCACCACAGGTGCACGAACAGACCATAGGCCACGAGGCCGGCCAAGCCGAGCCAAAGCAGCGGACGCCAGCGCTCAAGGTTGCGGGGCATTGCGGCCTCCCGGAACCAGTTCAGCGATGACGGTGAAATTGTCGCGACCGGTGCTGCGGTCTTGCTGCACGGCGCCGGCAAGCGCCGGGCCCTTCAAGTAAGGCGAGCCTTGCAGCGTCGCTACGATGGTGCCGGCCGAACGTGCGGCGCCGGTCAATGTGACGCGGTCTTGTTCAATCGACAGTCGCTGCAAGTAGACGTCGTCGGGCAGGCGCTGGGTGAGGTCGTTCAGCAGCTCAAGCACGGTGGGGCGGGACATCCGCTGCTCGGCGAGGAAATTGGCGGCCGACGCGGAAGCAT
>JBBQIA010000325.1:0-2854 GCA_038324485.1 Lysobacterales bacterium | reverse complement strand
GTTCTGCTTGGCCTCAAGCGGGCGCACGCAACGAGGGGTTGCAGGCCTGCAACGCCGAAACGTCGCCGCTAGATCGTCCCGCGATGCTTTCCCATGAAGGGGCGATACCAAGCGCGCACAAAGGCCAAATCGACCTCGTAGTCGTCCGTGCAGTGCAGCAGCGGCCCCACTTCAATCACCTTTTCGGTGTAGTTGAACGCCACGCAGCAGACCGGCACGTTGGCGGCGCGTGCAATCTTCCAAAAGCCCGGCTTCCAGTTCTCCACGCGACGGCGCGTGCCTTCAGGGGCCAGCACGAACCACATGCGCTCGGCATTAATCAGGCTTTGCGCGCTTTGCTCGATCACGCCGACTGGGGCTTGGCGGTCAACAGGCATGCCGCCCATCCGCCGCAGATACCAGCCCAGCGGCCCAACGAAAATCTCTTTTTTGCCGATGAACACGATGCCGAGATTCGAGGCCAGAACGATGGCAAAGCCCCACACCGCGTCCCATGCCGACGAATGCGGCGCGGCGATCATCACCATGCGCGGCACGTCGGGCCACTCGCCGCGCATGCGCCAGCCCGACACGCGCAGCAGCAGCATCGTGGCGCGCTGAAAAATCATCGCGGTACCGGCACGCGGGGCCTGCGGTGGCAGGACCAATACCGGCGAGTCCTGCCGATTCTCCGTCGTGCTCACGAATCGCGCTCCCAGCCGCGCGAGGCGCGCTCGCGTTTGACCTGCGCGCGCTCACGCTTGCTGCCCAAACGACGCTCCACCGAGCCCTTGGTCGGCTTGGTGACGATGCGTTTTTTTGGCGCGTCGCGGCAGATTTCGATCAGACCATGCAGGCGCACCCGGGCGTCTTCGCGATTACGCTCCTGAGTGCGAAAGCGCTGCGCCTGAATCACCAAGATGCCCTCGGCGGTCATTCGTCGATCGCGCCGCGCCAGCAGCCGTTCGCGAACGTCATCCGGCAGCGTCGCCGACGCGCGAACATCGAAGCGCAGCTCAACAGCACTCGCCACCTTATTGACGTTTTGCCCGCCCGGACCGGAGCTGCGCACGAAGCGCTCTTCCAGTTCGTCGTCCGGGATAATCAGGGGCGGCCGCTCGCTCATGTGGCGCGCAGTGTACGCGGCGCCTTAGCCGGCCGGCAGACGCGGATGGCCAAACTCGTCACGTTCTTCGCCCGACGCAGCATCGCCGATGCGCTCGCGCAAGCCACGCCCCGGCAGCTCGCGCGGGGCTTCGCCACGCAGCACGCGCAAAGCATTGCCGAAGGCCACGGCCGCACGTGGATCATTGGCGGCGGCCAGCCATTCGCCCAAGGCCTCCCAGGCTTCGGCACCGGCGCCGTGGGCGATGGCGCGGTGCACATAGGCCTCGGCCTTGCCGCGCAGGCCCTTGGCCAGACAAAGACGGGCCAGCGTGAGCAGCAGAGCCGGCGAAGTCGAGCGCGCCGTCAGCCAGCTTTCCGCCCGCGCCAACCGCTCGTCGCCGGAGAATGTCGGCAGCTGCCCGTCGGCCGCGGCCACGGACTCATCCCCGCGCGTGTCCAAGGCCGCAGCAAGCGCCGCTTCGGCCTGCGATTCCACGTGCAGACGACCAGCCCGATGAGCGAACGCCACGAGGACTGGCGCCTGCGCCCGCAGCGCCGGAGGCAGGCCTTTCCAGCGAATCAATAAGGTGCCGGCCTCCGTGGCGTCACTGAGTGCGGTTTCGGCCAGACGGGTTTCCAAGGCGGCCAATGCCACAGCGTCGGTGCCGCGCTCTTGGCTCAAGCGCGCCACGGCGGGCAAGGCTTCATCAGCACGACCTAGGCGCGCCAGCGCCTCGGCGCGCAGCAATACGCCGGCAGGCGGCAGGGTTGTGCGCGCGGCCGCGGTGTCGAGGCTGGCCAGCGCTTCCAGCGCCCGGCCTTCGGAGAGCCATGCTTCGCTTTGCTCGAGTGCCGCACACAGCGAGTCGGCTTTCGCCAACGCGATGCGGTGTTCGCGAACGCGCTCGCCCATGCCCGCCGCACGCGCGGCGACGATCGCCTGCAGTAGCGCCGGAACGCGGTCGATGCTGCTGCGCTTTGCAGCCTCGGCCAAGAGCTGCTCGGCGCGCTCGGGACGCCCCTGCTGAAGAGCCAAGAGTCCATTGCTAAAACGCTCGCGCGCCAAACGCTGCGAATAGCGCCGCACGGCCCGAAACGGCAGTCGCAGCAAATTCCACAGCAAGATCAGCACGGCCGTGAATAGCAGCCAGGCCAGCACCGCCACTTCGGCGCGCAGGCTGATGATCTGCTCGCCCCACTGCAGCACTAAAAGGCCGTCTTGTTCGCGCAGCAGCTGCCAGCCGAAGCCGCCCAGCAGGGCGATGAACAGCGCCAGCAAAAGGGCAGGAAACAGCTTCATCGGTCGCCCTCGGCACGTCGCTGCGCACGCAGCTGTAGCAGGGTGCTGCCGAGCACCGGCGCTTCCAGCGACAAGCGCACATTGGCCAAAGACGCCAGACGCTGCGTCTCGGCGTCCAGCGCAGGGCTGGGCGCATACATCCGCCGCAGCCACGCGCGAGCTCGCTCGGTGGCGGCGCTTAAGCCCTCCGCGTCGCGACGCTCAATCGCCAATCGCGCCAAGCCCAGTTCCAGCATCAGTGCCGCCTCGCCGCGCTGCCGATCGGCCGGCGCCAGCAGGTCTTGATCGCCGCGCGGACGCACGTCCACCAACGCGTCCAGCATTTTTTGCATCGCCGTCGCGTCGGCCGCCGGCGCAGCGAGCGCGGGTCGTGCGTTCAGTTCGGGCAGGGCCGCTTCCACCGCATCCACGGCCACACGCGCCGCGATGCGCGGGTCGGTCGGCAGAGCCGCCAGTGCCGCCTGCTCT
>JBBQIA010000324.1:0-2859 GCA_038324485.1 Lysobacterales bacterium | reverse complement strand
GAAGCGCGCCTCGAGGTCATCAAAGCCGACATCGACGCCATCGTGGCGGGCATTCCGAATCTGCCGGATGAGCGCGTGCCCATGGGCTCGGATGAGTCGGGCAACGTCGAGCAACACCGCTGGGGCATGCCGCGCACTTTCGATTTCGAGGTGAAAGATCATGTCGAACTTGGCGCGCGCGACGGCATGTTGGATGGCGATGCGGGCGCCAAACTCAGCGGCTCGCGCTTCACCGTGCTACGCGGCGGCGTGGCGCGCCTGCATCGCGCGCTGGCCCAGTTCATGCTCGACCTGCACACGAATGAGCACGGCTGCATCGAAGTGAACGTGCCGCTGATCGTCAATGCCGAAAGCATGCGCGGTACGGGCCAGTTGCCCAAGTTTGAGGACGATTTGTTCGCGACCACGGTGGGCGAGGGCACGCGTTACCTGATTCCCACCGCCGAAGTCTCGCTGACCAATTTAGTGCGCGATGAAATCGTCGACGCGGCCGAATTGCCGATGCGGCTTACCGCCCATTCGCTGTGCTTTCGCGCCGAAGCCGGCAGCGGCGGTCGCGACGTGCGCGGCATGATTCGCCAGCATCAGTTCGAGAAAGTCGAGCTGGTGACGCTGGCGACGCCCTCGCAAAGCGACGCCGAACACGAGCGTATGACCCGCAACGCCGAAGTGGTGTTGGAAAAGCTCGGGCTGCCCTACCGCCGCATGCTTCTGTGCACCGGCGACATGGGTTTTTCCGCGACGCGCACGTATGACCTTGAGGTTTGGCTGCCCTCGCAAAACACCTATCGCGAGATCAGCTCCTGCTCGAACTGCGGCGACTTTCAAGCGCGGCGAATGCAGGCCCGCTGGCGCAATCCCGAAAGCAGCAAGCCGGAACTGCTGCATACCCTCAACGGCTCGGGCGTAGCCGTGGGTCGCGCGCTGATTGCGGTCATGGAAAATCACCAGAGCGCCGACGGCAGCATCACCGTGCCCGAGGTCCTTCGTTCCTACTTGGGTGGCGCGGAGCGGATTTGAATTCTGACGATCTCGATCTCAATGACCTGAAGCTCTTTGCCCTCGTGGTTGAGCACGGCGGGTATGCGTCGGCCGAACGCGCTTCCGGAGTGCCGAAGTCGCGTTTGTCGCGGCGCATCGCGCACTTGGAAAAAACGCTGGCGGTGCGCTTGATTCAGCGTTCGACGCGAAAATTCGCCGTCACCGACGTGGGCCAGAACGTATTTCGGCATGCGCAAGCCATGCTCTCGGAGGCGCAGGCCGCGCAAGAGGCAGTACAGGTTCTCAGCGCCGAGCCGCGCGGCTTGGTGCGGGTCAGTTGCCCGGTATCGCTGTCGCAGCGTTTGCTCTCGCGCGTGGTGCCCGAGTTTTTAATCCAGCATCCGAAAGTGCGTCTGCAGGTGCACGTCTCGAATCGCCGGGTGGACGTCATCGAAGAAGGCTTTGATGTCGCCTTGCGCGTGCGTACGAAGCTCGACACCGATGGCGACCTCGCCATGCGCCGCTTCGGCGAGTTTCGCGAACTACTGGTGGCCAGTCCCATCTACTTGGCGCGTCACGGCCGGCCTGTTGACCCAATGGCCTTGGCCGACCACGTCACCCTCAGCATGAGCGAAGACGAAGCGCGGCAAGGTTGGGAGCTGCATGGCCCGGACGGCGAGAAGCGCAAGGTCGAGATCAGACCGCGGCTCATGGCTTTGGACTTTCCGTTGCTGATGGAGGCCGCAATGGCCGGCATCGGCGTTGCTCTGGTGCCGGAAGCGGCCTGCGCCGATGCCGTGCGCGCCGGTCGCTTGGAAGTCGTCATGCCGGCGTGGAGCCTGCAGCGGGGCATTTTCCACGCGGTGTTCGCATCAAGGCGCGGGCAGCTTCCAGCCGTGCGCAGCTTCATCGACCATCTTGCCGAGGCGTTTCCGCGCCTGATGGGCGAAGCTAGGCTCTGAGTCGCACTGCCGCAGCACGCTTCGCTACAATGCGCATCTTCGGAGAGATGGCCGAGTGGTTTAAGGCAGCAGTCTTGAAAACTGCCGTGGGTTTACGCCCACCGTGGGTTCGAATCCCACTCTCTCCGCCACGATGCGGAAAATTCCTACACCGCGCTTGGGTAAAGTCCCTTGTCTGCGGCTCGCGACCTGCCTAGTCTGAGCTCCTACTGACCCACCCCCCGGGGAACAAGGAGCGACACATGATTAAGGTGTTTTTGTTGGACGACCACGCCCTCGTGCGGACGGGCTATCGCCTGATTCTTGAGCGCGAGACCGACATGCAGGTGGTCGGCGAGGCGGAGGACGGTGAGTCCGGCTTGCCCCTGATCCGCCAGCTCAAGCCCGACGTGGTCCTCTGCGACCTGCATCTTCCGGGCGTGAGCGGCCTTGAGATCACCGAGCGGCTGGCGAAGGGCGATGCGGCGCCGCGTGTGGTTATTTGCTCGGTGCAGCAAGACGGTCCGATGCCGCGGCGCCTGATGGCGGCCGGCGCGCATGCCTATGTTGGTAAAGGCTGTGACGCGAACGAACTGTTGCGCGCCATTCGTGAGGCTGCACGCGGTCGTCGCTACTTGGCCAGTGACGTGGCGCAGCACATCGCGCTGGCAGGTCCCAATGGCGAATCGCCGTTCGAGTCGCTTTCGCCGCGAGAAATGGAAGTGGCGAAACTACTTTGCCAAGGCTTGAAGCTCGAAGACATCGGCCGTCGTCTGCACCTAAGCGGAAAGACGGTGGCCACTCACAAGTATCGACTGCTCGACAAGCTCGCGATCAAAGACACGGTGTCGCTGGCGCGTCTGGCGACTCAGTACGGTGTGCATGACGCCACGTTAGCGCCGCATTGAGTCTTTCCGCCGTCGAGTAGCCGAAGAGG
>JBBQIA010000323.1:0-2862 GCA_038324485.1 Lysobacterales bacterium | reverse complement strand
TGGCCTTGATCCTTCGGCAACTGGTGAAGTCACGCCGACTGCGCCTGCTGGCCATGACCGACCCGCTCACCGGCTTGGCCAATCGCCGACACACCGACTACCGCGGCACGCTGGACTTCAAAGCCGCGCGAAAAAGCGGTCAAGCATTTTGCGTCTTGGCCATCGACATCGACCACTTCAAACAGGTCAATGACACGCACGGGCACGCCATCGGCGACGTGGTGCTGCAGCGGGTGGGCCGCGAATGCCAACGCACGCTGCGCACCCTCGACTTGATGGGCCGCATTGGCGGTGAGGAGTTCACCGGACTGTTGCCAGAGATCGGCGAAGCCGCCGCCATTCAAGTGGCCGAGCGCCTGCGCTACGGCGTCGAAACGCTGGATCTGGACGATGTTGTGCCCGGGCTGAAAGTCACGATTAGCCTCGGCGTTGCTCAGATGCGAGAGACCGATACCGACTTCGCCGGGCTGCTCGCCCGCGCTGACGCGGCGATGTATCGCGCCAAGCAATCCGGCCGCAACCGCGTGGTTTCAGACGAAACGTCTTGACATCGCCTTGACAAAGGCCCGCGTGGCGGGTTCAAGTGAAGCCATGCACCGCGACCTCCTCACGACCCTCATTGGAACGACCGCCTCCGGCGGCGTCACCGGTATTGGCGTGCTGGTCGTGGAAGTCATCACCACGACCGGCACCTTTCAAGGGCCGGGGTGGCCACACTGATTCATCACCCCGCGCCGGTCACGGACGCGGGGTTTCCCATCCAAGACCGGCTGCCGAACAGGAGCCACCCCTTTGGATGCGACCCTCACCGAGCATGCCTCTGCCGACGCCCAACAGGCGTCGACGCTGACGCCGCATGCCCATAAATTCGGTGGCGCCGCGCTGTCAGACGCCGCCGGATTCCGTCGCGCCGCCGCACTGCTCGCTGGCGGTGCGCCGCGACCGCAGGTCGTGGTGGTCTCGGCCACCTTCGGCACAACCGATCGTTTAGTCGCCGCACTATCAGCCGCGCACGCCGGTCGTGAGCACGCCGATGTGTCGTTCTTGATTGCCTCGCATCGCGGCCTGTTGCCGCCCTTGGGCCTGCCACTCAGCCTGCTCGATGCCGACATTGCCGAACTCGAAGCCGACCTCGCGCACTGCCGCGCCGGCGGTGCCGACACCGGCCAGGCCGCGCGCATCAGCGGTGCCGGCGAAGTCTGGTCGAGCCGCATCTTGGCTGCCCTGCTCGGCGACACGTGGGCGTGGCTGGACGCGCGCGCCGTGCTGGTGGTCGCGCATGGCGAACTCGGGGCGCGGCTCGACGAAAGCGCCACCCGCGATGCTTTATCCGAATGGCGTAAGGCCCATCCCAAAGCCAGCCATCTGGTGGCCACGGGCTACCTCGCACGCTTGGCCGACGGCACCGCCACCACCCTCGGTCGCAACGGCAGCGACTATTCGGCGGCGCTGTTTGCCGCCCTGTTCGCCGCCTGCGAATTGACCATTTGGAAAGAAGTCGACGGCCTGATGTCGGCCGATCCGCGGCTTGAACCCGAAGCGGTCGTGCTGCCCGAACTGAGCTATGCCGAAGCCATGGAACTGGCCTACTTCGGCACCAAGGCCCTGCACCCGCAATCCCTGGCACCGGCCATGACGGCAGGCATCACGCTGAACGTTCGCGACGTGCGCCATCCCGAAAAAAGCGGCACACGCATCGTGGCGAATCCCACGCCAAGCGCCAGCCCAGTGAAGGGCCTATCGCTGGTGCGCGGTCTCGCGGCCCTGGAACTGCAGGGCTCCGGCTTGATGGGCGTGCCCGGCAGCGCGGAGCGCTTCTTTGCCGCCCTGCGTCGCGCGGACGTGTCGGTGGTGATGATTACGCAAGCCTCCAGCGAACACTCCATCTGCGCGCTAGTGCGTCGCGAGCAGGCCGACGCTGGCCTCGCTGCAGCGCGCGCGGAGTTTGTCGATGAAATCGCCGGTGGCCATGTTCAGGGCATTGCGCTTCAGCATGACTTGGCGGTCTTGGCCGCGGTGGGCGACGGCATGATCGGCACGCCTGGCATCGTCGCGCGGCTCTCGGGCGCCATCGCCAAAGCCGGCATCAGCCTGCGCGCCATCGCGCAGGGCTCGAGCGAGCGCAATGTCTCGATGGCCATTCCCGAAGCCGACGCCGAGCGCGCGCTGCGCGTTGCGCACACGGCCTTCTGGCTTAGCCGACAGACGGTGTCGATTGGCTTGATCGGCCCCGGCAATGTGGGCGGCGCGCTGCTTCGGCAGCTGCTGGAAGCGCAGCCGCGACTCAAGCGCGAACGCCAGTTGGATCTGCGCATTCGTGCCGTGGCGAACTCGCGCAAGATGCTGCGCTCCGACACCACGCTGGCGTCGCTCGACCTCGAACGCGGCGACGCACTCGACCTCGACGCTTTCGCCAAGCATGTGAAAAGCGAACACATCCCGCACGCGCTGATCGTCGATTGTTCCGGCCGCGCCGACATGGCCGAGCGCTACGAGGGCTGGCTGGCGCAGGGCATCCACGTGGTCACGCCGAGCAAGCACGCCGGCAGCGGCGACGCCCAGCGCTTAGCCACCCTGCGCGACGTGGGCCGCCACACCGGCGCGCTATTCCGCTACGAAGCCACGGTCGGCGCCGGCCTGCCGGTGGTCACGACCCTGCGCAATCTGATCGACACCGGCGACGTACCGCGCAGCATTTCGGGCCTGTTCTCCGGAACGCTTGCGTGGCTGTTCAACCATTACGACGGCTCGCGTCCGTTCTCGGACCTGCTTTCCGAAGCACGCGCCGCGGGCTACACCGAGCCCGATCCCCGCGATGACCTCTCGGGCACCGACGTGGCGCGCAAGGCCGTGATCTTGGCG
>JBBQIA010000322.1:0-2865 GCA_038324485.1 Lysobacterales bacterium | reverse complement strand
CCCAGCGAGCCGAGCGCGGAGCAGTATTCGATGGGGATGATCGGCCGGCCCTTGAGGGTGTACTTATCAGCGTTGTAAACCATGTTGCTGATGCCGCCGACATTCTCGGTTCCCGCAACGTTCTTGATCGGGGTATTCAGCCCGTCCAGGGTGGGGTCGAGTTCCTGGTTGATCAGCCACACTGAGTTGGCGCGGCTGCGCGCATGCAGGCGTGACCACATCTTGCTGATGTTCGCTTGGAGCAGGGAGGCCGCAGCCTGGCTGGTCTCCTTGGCGACGGTGATCAGCGAGCCGCTGCTCATGATACCGCGAGGCTTGCCGACGCCGGTTCCATTGAGGATCGCGTCGCCAACCATGAAATTGATTTCATCGCCGGCGGCCTTGCTCAAGAACGAGGCCAGGGCCGGGGCGTTGCGCAAAAGCTTGTCGGTGCCGTAGATCAACACGGCCATCTGCTGCGGTTCCAGCTTGAGCTGGCGGAAGGTGGGACGGCTCGCGGTCGCCTGGGCGGCCTCGGCAATCCAGTAGCCGCGCACACCGCCGTAGCGGCTGCCATTCGCTCGGCTGGTTTCAGCGTTCGCGTTCATGGTCAGGCTGTCGCCCTGCACGTTGTACTTGTCGACCATGCCAAGCAGCGAGTCGGTAGCGGTGTTGAGACCGTCCCAAATGGCGGTACTGAACTCGGACGGAACCAGGAAGCCGCCGGCAGAGCCGTCGCCCGCGTTCATGCCAATGCCGCCGGACAGGGCGCGCAGGGCATCGCTCGAATGGGCGTGGCCGGGAGTCATGGCAGCGACGATGTCGGCGGCGAAGTGACCGACGCTGGCATAGCCGCGCTTCGGATCTTCAAGGACGCGCTCACGGATGCCGCTGATCACAGCCGGGGTCACGCTTGATTCAAGCGAACGGGGGGCGGCGGTGCGGTGGCGGGCGAGGGCGGCGGAGCGGGTCGCGGCGGCGTCGGCCTTGGCCTCGGTCGCGGCGATGTCACCGGCCAAGCGGTCGACGTCGGCCATGGCCAAGTCAAACTCGGTTTGGCTGGCGGCATCCAGGGCGCCGTCAGCGGCCTTGGAGTTGGCCACTTCGGCACGGGCGAGGGCGGCGGCGCGGGCGGCCTTGAGTTCAGCGAGGATCATTGGGCGGGGCTCCTGAGAAGTTGGCCCGACCCTACAACGCTCTTCTATGCGTGACGGATTGTCTTTGCTGCGAAGAGTCAATCCTTCCAGAATCTGTCGTGATCAATCTTAGCAGTCTCTGCTTTCACCAGTGCCGCCTGCTCTTCGCTATAACCTAATCGAGGACCAATGGCCGCGACCGGATGAATTCCACGTGCTTCAATGATCCACGCAACGCGATGGACTTGGATGCCCAGCGCGCGCGCGATTTCACGTTGCGTCAGGAAGCGGACCATAGGTCAGCGTTGGCGAGAGAGCGCCAGGCGGCGCTGGTTGGCAGCAGCATACCCAGCGGCCACGCTCAAGGCTGCGTCGGCAAGGGCGCGGTCCCAGCTGGTGACGGCGTCAATCAGGCCCAGGCCAAGCGCATCGGCAGCGATATGAACGCGCCCATCGAAAAGCGCGGCGGTTGCCTCGGGGGACTTGCGCCGACCACTGGAAACGCTGGTCAGAAACAGCGCGTTTAGCGAATCGACCATGCGCTGTGCCTCAGCGAGGTAGGCGCTGGAAATCGGGGCGCCGTTGACTCCGGCCCCCTTGAACGGGCCGGTTGAAATCACATGAACCTGCACGCCTTCAAGCGCGGCTTGCTGGCTGGTGTCTTCGATCACGGCGAAGGTCCCGAGACTGCCGACCAAGGCGGAGGCGTTGGCCGTGACGCGGCGCGCCTGGCTGGCGGCCCAGTATGCGGCGGAGGCGCCCAGGTCTTCGATATGCGCAAAGGTCGGTTTTTTTGCGTCGGTGGCCCTCACTTCGTCAGCGAGCTGCTGCGTCCCTGCGGTTGTGCCGCCGGGGCTGTCGATGGCCAGCATCACGGCGGCCACGTCGGGGTTGTCGGCCGCATGGCGCATTGCGCGGCGAGCGTCGACGGTCGAGGTCCCGCCGTACTTTGATTGCGTTTTCATCAGCGCGCCGGTGAGTTCGATCACAGCCACGCCGCCGGGGGCGATCCCGTAAAGAACGGTCGCGCCTTCAGGGTCCTGCGGGTCGAGAACCATCGACAGGTCCGAGCGCGGGCGGATGCCGGCGGCGGTTTGGGGTACGGCCGCGCCCGACCGGATCGCGGCCAGGGCTGCACGCATGAACGAAGGGTCGGCCATCCAGGTGCCCATGTGCGAGGCGAAGCAGTGCGGGGAGTGGAGCATGCGCGGGGATTTCATGGGTCAGGCCTTCGGGCCGGTGGTTGGTGAAGTTTCGGTGGGGGATGTCGCGGCGGAGAACTGGGCCGGGCCCTGGCCGCTCACGATGCGTTCGATGGTGGTCATTGCGCCCTGAATGAAGTGCGCTTTGCCGGCCTCGCCGGGGATCGGGTTTAGGTTTTCCATGGCGCGGACTTCGTTGAGCGACATTACGCCAAGCGTAATCATCGACTGGTAGAACGTGGCGCGTGCCGCCTGATCACCGCGCAAGAGCGCGTTGACGTTGTGCTCTGCGTAGAGCGTCGCCCGGTCGCGTTCGTCGATCAGCTTCCGCCGGACTTCCTCTTCCCAGCGCACAAGCCACGGCATTAGGGTATCAACCACGTATTCCAGCGCCTGCTGCTCAATATTTGAGTACGTCGCGCCCTTGAGGCTCTGGATCTTGTGAAGCGGCATGCGGAACCAGCGTGCGATTTCCTCCACCTGAAAGTTGCGCGTCTCTAAGAATTGCGCTTCGTCGGGCGGAATAGTCAGCTTTTCCCACTTCATGC
>JBBQIA010000321.1:0-2896 GCA_038324485.1 Lysobacterales bacterium | reverse complement strand
GGGTGATGCGCGAAGTCGTCGTACACCGTGATGCCCTTCGCTACGCCCACCACTTCCATCCGGCGCTTGGCGCTGGCGAAGCGCGAGAACGCCGGCAGCAGGCTGACAGCGTCAACGCCACAGGCCGCTGCTGCAGCCAGCGCAGCCAGCGCGTTCATCACGTTGTGCCGGCCCAGCAGGGCCCACTCGACCGTGCCCAGCGCCTGCCCGCAGTGCGCGACGACAAAACGCGAACCGTCGGCGCTCAACATCTGTGCAGTCCAGTCGAGCGCCGCGTCGGTGGGCAGCGTGCGCTCGGGCGCGCCGTCTGCGCCGACGATTCCAAAGCGCTCAACAGGCGTCCAGCAGCCCATCGCCAGCACTTCGGCAAGCGCGGCGTCCTCGCCATTGACGATCAAGCGCCCGCGCCCGGGCACGATGCGTACCAGATGGTGGAACTGCCGCTGGATGGCGGCCAGATCGGGAAAAATATCGGCGTGGTCAAACTCGAGGTTGTTCAGCACAGCCACCGTCGGGCGGTAGTGCACAAACTTGCTGCGCTTATCGAAGAACGCCGTGTCGTACTCGTCGGCCTCAACCACGAATTCCAAGCCCGAACCAAGGCGCGCCGACACGCCGAAGTTTTCCGGCACGCCGCCCACCAAAAAGCCGGGGTCGCGACCCGCAGCGTCCAACAAAAATGCCAGCAATGAGGTAGTCGTGGTCTTGCCGTGCGTGCCGGCCACGGCCAGCGTCTCGCGGCCGCGCAGCACATGCTCAGACAGCCATTGCGCGCCCGAGGTGTAGCGCAGGCCCGCGTCTAAAACGTGCTCGACGGCGGCATTGCCGCGCGACAGGGCGTTGCCCACCACCACCTCATCGACGCCAGCGCTGATGTTCGACGCGGCATAGCCGGAGGCCAGCGCGATGCCCAGCTGTTCAAGCTGGGTGCTCATGGGCGGGTAGACGTTTTGGTCGGAGCCCTCGACCTCGTGATTCAACTCACGCGCCAGAGCAGCGATGCCGCCCATGAAGGTGCCGCAGATGCCAAGGATGTGGAGCCGCAAGGGCTTACGCCTTCGGCAGCGCGTCAACAATGCGCTGGAAGACCTCGTCCATCGGGCCGACGCCATCCACCACGGCTAGGCGTCCGCGCTCCTGATAGAAGCCCGCCACCGGCGCGGTTTGCTCGGCGTAGACGCCAAGGCGCTTGCGCACGGTGTCGGGGTGATCGTCGGCGCGGCCTTCGGCGGCGTAGCGAATTTCGCAGCGGCCGATGATGACTTCGCTCGGCACTTCAAACTTCACGACGGCGTTCAACGGCTGGCCCAAACGCTCCAACAGCGCGTCGAGCGCATCGGCCTGAGCCAAATTGCGCGGGTAGCCATCAAGAATGAAGCCCTTGGCGGTGTCGGACTTCGCAAGGCGCTCTTCCAGCATGCCCAGCACCAAGTCGTCGGACACCAATTGCCCCGCGTCCATCACGGCCTTGGCCTTCAGGCCCAGCGGCGTGCCAGCAGCTACGGCGGCCCGAAGCAGGTCACCGGTCGAAATGTGCGCAATGGCGAAGTGCTCGCGCAGCTTGGCGGCCTGCGTGCCCTTGCCCGAACCGGGGGCGCCGAGAAAGACGAGTCGCATGAAAAAGCTCCATAAACGAGGACGCACGGCACCGTCTTTACCCCCTCTCTCGATATGGAGGGCCACCGACAGGCCGTGCGGACGCTTGCACGCTAGCGGCCTCGGATGGTGAAGTCAAACCTTCTAAGGAGACTGACCACCATGGCCAAAGGCCAATTGCTCTACGCCCAGTCCGGCGGCGTGACCGCCGTCATCAACGCCACGGCCAGCGCTGTACTGACCACCGCCCGCGCCCACAAGGTGACGGCGCTGTGGGCCAAGAACGGCATCCTCGGCGCCCTGCGCGAGGAGCTGTACGACACCCGCAAGCTCAAGGCGAGCGAGATCAAAGCGCTGGCGCATACGCCCGGCGGCGCCTTCGGCAGCTGCCGCTTCAAGCTGAAGTCGATCGAGCAAGACCGCGCGCAGTACGAGCGCCTGATCGACGTCTTTCGCGCTCACGACATCCGCTGGTTTCTCTACAACGGCGGCAACGACTCGGCTGACACGGCATTAAAGCTGTCGAAAATCGCCACGGAAGTGGGCTATCCGCTTACTTGCATTGGCGTGCCGAAGACCGTCGACAACGACTTAGTCGTGACCGACTGCTGCCCCGGCTTTGGGTCCGCGGCCAAGTACACCGCAGTCTCGGTGGCCGAAGCGGCACTCGACGTGGCCGCCATGGCCGACACCTCGACCAAGGTCTTCGTCTACGAAGTGATGGGCCGCCATGCCGGCTGGCTGGCCGCTGCCGCAGGGCTGGCTGGACACGGCCCCGATCAGGCCCCGCATCTGATTTTGTTCCCGGAACGCGCCTTCAACGAAGCCGCCTTCCTCGCGAAAGTGCAGGCCGTGGTCAAGAAGGTGGGCTACTGCGTAGTGGTGGTGTCGGAGGGCATCCGCGATGCCGAAGGCCGATTTGTCGCCGAAGCCGGTGGCAAAGATGCGTTCGGTCATTCGCAGCTCGGCGGCGTGGGGCCGATGATCGCCGCGCTGTGCAAGGACAAGCTGGGCGTCAAAGTGCACTGGACGGTGCCGGACTACCTGCAGCGTTCGGCGCGGCATTTGGCCAGTAAGACCGACCTCGAACACGCGCTGGCAGTGGGCAAGGCGGCTGTCGAACTGGCTCTGGCCGGCAAGAACGGCGTCATGCCGACGATTCAGCGCACCAGCGATGCGCCGTATCGCTGGAAAATCGTGCCGCACCCGTTGTCGGACATTGCCAACCACGAAAAGACGATGCCGAAGAACTACATCCGCAAGGACGGCTACGGCATCACCGAAGCCTGCCGCACCTACT
>JBBQIA010000320.1:0-2899 GCA_038324485.1 Lysobacterales bacterium | reverse complement strand
TGCATGTATCTACGGCGTGCCGCGCTGAATGCTGTGGGTGGCTTCGATGCCGAGACCTTCGGCAAAGGCTATGGCGAGGAAAACGACTGGTGTCTGCGCACCGAGGGCCACGGCTGGCGGCACGTGCTCTGCGATGACGCCTACGTCGTGCATCGCGGACATGCGTCCTTTGCGCCCACCGGCCTCGCGCCGGGCGGCGAGAACCTGCGCCGACTCAATGCGCGCTGGCCCGGTTACAACGAACGCATCGCGCGCTTCATTCTGGACGACCCGCTGCGCGAACACCGCGCGCGCTTCATGGATTCCATCGCTATGCTGCAGGCCGCGAGTCCGCAAGGGGATTTGTTCCAATGAGTGATGCCGTGCCGATGCCCTTCACTGGCGAGCGTTACCACCCGGAAGTGCCGCGCGAAATGGCCTACGAGCACTGGCATCGCTATGCCTTTGCGATGGAGTTAGCGCGTGGCCGTCATGTGCTGGATGCGGCATGTGGCGAAGGCTACGGTTCGGCCCTGCTGGCGCGTAATGCGTCGTCGGTGCTTGGTATGGACCTGTCTGCGGAAACCATCGCGCATGCGCAGGCGCGCTATGAAGCGCTGGGCCTGAGCTTCGCGCAGGGCGACGTCTTGGCGCTCGATGAACTGGCTGCCGAGCAGTTTGATTTGGTGGTGAGTTTCGAAACCTTAGAGCACGTGGACGACCACGAACGCCTGTTGGCTGGTTTTGCCCGCGTCTTGAAGCCCGACGGGCTCTTGGTGCTTTCGACTCCCGACCGTCATGCCTACACGGACTTGGCTGGCAACGAGAATCCGCATCACGTTAAAGAGCTCTACCGCGAAGAGTTTGAGTCGCTGATTGGCCGCTACTTTCCGCGTCATCGGCTTTACGGCCAGCGCGTGGTGTCGCATTCGATGATGTGGCGTTTGGACGGCGGCAATGGTGCAACCACCGCCTTTACCCAAGACGGGGACGATGTGTTCGGCGGCATGCGTGCCTTGCCGATGTATCACGTGGCGGTGTGCGCCAAGCGCGGCGAATCGCTGGCGGGCTTGCCCGCACTGAGCTGCTTCGCCGACGCGCAGCAAAGCCTGTTCGCGCATTACCAGCAAGTGATCCGCGAACTGATGCTGACCGATCGCTACGCTCACACGTTGCGCGAGCGCTTGCGAGCTGCCGGCCTGCCGGACGGGCCCTAAGCCATGACGACGGCGGAGCACGCCGCGCCGGATGCGGCATCTGACGTGTGCGCGGTGGTGGTGACGTACAACAGCGCAAGCACGATTGATGCCTGTTTGCGCTCGCTGCTGTTGCAGCCCGAACTCGTCGCGCTGCAGGTGGTCGACAACGGCTCGCGCGACGACACGGTGGCGCGGGTTTACCAGTGGGCCACTCAAGACCCGCGCGTTCGCTTGATGGCGCAGCCGAACAATCCGGGTTTTGCCGCCGGCTGCAATGCGGGCGCTGAAGTAAGTCGTGAAGCTTGGCTACTGTTCGCTAATCCTGATGTGGTGCTCTCCGACGATGCGCTGGCGCGACTGCTTTCGCATGCGTTGGCGACACCCGCACTGGGCGCGCTGGGCGCCGACCTTCGCGATGCCGACGGCGCCCGTGACCCGGCGGCACGGCGCCACGATTTGTCTTTGTCGCGAATGCTGCGCGCTCAAGGTGCGCGGAACGGCTTAAGCCTGCCTGTCGATGAGGGCCAGGCAGTGCAGAGGGTCGATGCCTGCTCGGGCGCGCTGATGCTGGTGTCGCACCACGCCTTCGAAGCCGTTCACGGCTGGGATGCGGGCTATCGCCTGCACGTCGAAGACCTCGATTTCTGCCGCCGTCTTCGCCAAGCAGGCTTCGCGGTCGCGGTGGCCAACGATGTGGCCGTCCTCCACGAACGCGGCGTGTCCAGCCGCTCGCGGCCGTTCTTTGTGGAGTGGCATAAACATCGCGGCCTGTGGCGCTATTGGTGGCGCTTTCGTCCGCGCGCGGGAACGGCGTCCGTCGTTGCTCTCGCCTTGGCACCCGCGGTCTTGGCCGCGTTGGCCGCACGCCTGCTGCTGATGGCCTGGCCGAAGGCCGCATGGCGCGTCCTTCGCAGCACCCCATCAAGAATCGTCAGCGGTAGCGGTTGATCGCGTCCCGCGTCTCGCCGGCCAAGCGCGCAGCGGCTTCAGCAAAGTCTGCGCCGCTGCTGGCGTAAAGAATCGCCCGCGAGCTGCTGATGATGAGCCCGGTGCCCTCGGCATTGAGCCCGTGTTTCAGAACCGCTTCGACGTCGCCGCCCTGTGCGCCAATGCCGGGCACCAGCAAAGGCACGCCGCCCCCGACAATCGCCCGCACTTCGCCCAACTGTGTCGGCCACGTCGCACCAACCACAAGCGAGAGGTTGCCGTTCGTATTCCAGTCGCGTGCGGCCTTCTCGGCAACGCGCTGATACAGCGGTCGCGTTCCGCCATCGGCGCTTGTCACCGGCAGATCCTGCAGGTCGGCCGCGCCCGGATTCGAGGTGCGGCACAGAACGACCACGCCCTTTTCGGCGCGGTCTAAATACGGCGCGAGCGAGTCACTGCCCAAATACGGATTAGCAGTGACGGCATCCGCGTGAAAGCGATCGAAGGCTTCGCGCGCGTAGTGTTGCGCGGTGCTGCCAATGTCGCCGCGCTTGGCATCGAGGATGACGGGAATGCCCGGGTGCGCCTGATGGATATGCGCAATCAGGCGTTCTAGTGCGTCCTCGGCAGCTTGCGCAGCGAAGTGCGCGATCTGCGGCTTAAAGGCACAGGCGAACTCGGCCGTGGCATCAACGATGGCTTTGCCGAATGCGAACGCGCGGTCGGGGTCGTCGACGAGCGACGCGGGATAACGTCCCGGTTCCGGGTCGATGCCCACGCACAGCAAACTGCCC
>JBBQIA010000319.1:0-2910 GCA_038324485.1 Lysobacterales bacterium | reverse complement strand
CCCTCCAGTATCATTCCGGGCCGCAGGTCGGAGATCTTCTCGACCCCCTCCATGAACGCCGCCGTCTTGAACTCCGGGCGCGGGTCGCGGCCCGGTTTCTCGAGCTCGGCGAGGATGTCCTTGACCGTCGGGAGGCCGAAGCGCTCGTCCGTGAACTTCGCCGCGTCGAGGGTGCGCAGGAACGCGGCATCGCCGACGAGGCTCGCGACCGTGCGGCCGGTCGCCTTGGCGATGCGCTCGACGACGGGATAGGCCTCGGGGTGCACCGACGAGGCGTCCAGTGGTTCGTCGCCGCCGGCAATGCGCAGAAAGCCCGCGCACTGCTCGAAGGTTTTTTCGCCGAGGCGCGGCACTTTCAGCAGCGCCTTTCTTGAGGCAAATGCGCCGTGCTCGTCGCGATGCCGCACGATGTTTTCAGCGACGGTGCTGCTTAAGCCTGAGACGCGCGCCAGCAGCGCCGCCGAGGCGGTGTTCACATGGACGCCCACTGCATTGACGCAATCCTCGACGCGGGCGTCTAGGGCGCGCGCCAAAGCGAACTGATTGATGTCGTGCTGGTATTGGCCCACGCCAATCGCTTTCGGCTCGATCTTCACCAACTCGGCCAGCGGGTCCTGCAGGCGGCGAGCGATGGACACCGCGCCGCGCAGGCTAACGTCGAGGTTGGGGAATTCGCGTGCGGCCAGTTCCGATGCCGAATACACCGACGCGCCGGCTTCGCTCACCACGATCTTCGTCAGCTTGAGCTCGGCGTGCTTGGCCATCAGTTCACCGGCCAGCTTGTCGGTCTCGCGGCTGGCCGTGCCGTTGCCGATGGCGATCAGCTCCACCGCGTGCTCGGCGCACAGGCGCTTCAGCACGGCGATGGACGCGTCCCACTGACGGCGCGGCTCATGCGGGAAAATCGTATCGGTGGCGACCACCTTGCCGGTGGCATCAACCACGGCGACTTTGACGCCGGTGCGCAGGCCCGGGTCCAGCCCCAGCACCGCCCGCGGCCCCGCCGGCGCGGCCAGCAGCAGGTCTTTCAGGTTGTCGCCAAATACCGCGATGGCCTCGGCTTCGGCCTTTTCGCGCGCGGCACTCATCAAGTCCACCGACAGGTGCATCAGCAGGCGCGCTCGCCACGCCAATCGGCAGGTGGCCAGCAGCCACGCATCCGCAGCGCGGCCCTTCGGCGCAATGCCCGAGGCCAGCGCAACGCGGCCTTCGGCGTAGGCGTGGCCGGCCTCGATGTCGACGGTGGGCTCCAGATCGACGCTCAGGATTTCTTCGCGACGGCCGCGCAGCAGGGCCAACATCCGATGCGATGGAATGTTCGACAGCGGCTCCATGTGTTCGAAGTAGTCGCGAAACTTCGCACCCTCGGCTTCTTTGCCGGTCATCACTTTCGCGCGCAGCACGCCCTTCGCCTGCAGCCACTCGCGCAGCTCGCCAACGAGCGCGGCGTTCTCCGAGAAGCGCTCGATCAAGATGGCGCGCGCGCCGTCGAGTGCGGCCGCCGTGTCGGCCACGCCGCGCTCGGCGTCAACGAAGGCGGCAGCGCGGTCTTCGGGCGCGACCGAAGGGTCGGCCATGATCGCGTCGGCCAGCGGCTCTAATCCGGCCTCGCGAGCGATCTGCGCGCGGGTGCGGCGCTTCGGCTTGTAGGGCAGGTACAAATCTTCCAGCCGCGACTTGCTGTCGGCCTCCAGCAGCGCGGTCAGCAGCGGCTGAGTCAGCTTTTCTTGCTCGGCGATGGACGCGAGGATGGCGTCGCGACGGTCTTCGAGTTCGCGCAAGTAGCCGAGTTGCTGTTCCAAATTACGCAGCTGTGTGTCGTCCAGCCCGTCGGTGACTTCCTTCCGGTAGCGGGCGATGAAGGGCACCGTCGCGCCGCCGTCTAACAGTTCGATGGCGGAGCGGACCTGCGCAGGCTTTGCGGCGATCTCGGCGGCGATGCTTAGCGCGATGCCGTTGGCGATGGTCGCTGCGGAGCGAGCCGGGGCCGCGACAAGGAGGAGTTCGGAAGCAGGGGGCAAATCAGGCATCAGGGCAATGGACTCGCGAAGACAGGGCTTGATTGTCCCTGCACGAGCGCGTGCCGCACAGGCTGGCGTCCGCGCGCGCCCTGTGTCAGGACAGGCAAGGTGACCCTAACGCGTGGGGTCTTGCCGCACGGCTGAGGGCTGGCCCACGGGCGTGGCCGATCGCGCTTCCACTAGGGCTCGCTGATAGGCCTCGCTTTCGCGGACTTCGGCGACGCTGTCCCAAATGCGCTCGGCAAGCTGCGGATGACTTGCCACGAACGCCTGCGAGAAGACCAAGAAGTAAGGCTTGTCGACCAGCGGTATCGGCAGCACTTCTATCCCATCCAGCCACGTTTCGCCGGTCTGCCACTGCTGATTCATTTGGTCGGTGCCGACGGCCGCCGCGTCGATGCGCTCTGAAGCCAGCTTGCGCAGCAGGGCGCGTGGACTGGGGGCTTCATCGTCCACGTCGTAACCGCGACGTCGAAGGTCCTGCGTAATCGATGTGGCGGGCTCGGTGCCCACCGGCCCATCCAAACCGAGAATTTGCGTGCCGTCGTAGTCGACCCGCGTGCCGCGACGCCGCACCAGCACGTAGCCGCCCTCGAACATGCGATTTTCGGCGTCTGGCGGATTTCCCGGCGGATAAACGTTCAGAGCGGCGCGCTCTGGCGTGTAGCTCATGCCGAAGCTGCCGTCGACGCGGCCCAAGCGCAGCGCATCGTGGCAGCGTCGCCAGGGCCGACCCTGATATTGAAAGTCCAAGCCCATCCGCTCGGCGACAGCGTTCAACAGAATGAAGTTCAGCCCGGTTTTCTGCCGCGTGCGCCAAGGTAGGACGTCGGTGTCCTCGAAACACAGCAGCACCGATGTTTTGGTCGTCGGAACAGCGGGCGCTGCG
>JBBQIA010000318.1:0-2925 GCA_038324485.1 Lysobacterales bacterium | reverse complement strand
GGGAAAAAATATCGCTTGTTTTTACACGCAATCTCCGACCGCCAAGCGTGACGCGGCTCTCGGTCCTGCCTAGACTTCAGGGGTGATCGATCCGACCCTTCCGCCCGCCCTCCACGCCTTTTTGCGTGGCATTGAACCCCGCGCCTGCGTTCTGGCCCGTGCCCAAGGCGGCCCGGCCTTGGACGGCCCGGAGCTGGTTGCGCGCGTGCGGCTGGACTTTGCCGCGCGCTTTGGGCGCCTGCCGCTGGCCGAATGGCCTCTGCGCTACTGGGGCCTGCTGCTCGCCCGCGAGGAGCTGGCCCAGCCGCGCGGGGCCACGCCCGAGCACCCGCTCTATGCGCTCGGCCACACGCGACGTTTGGCCCTACTGCTGCGCCTTGTCGTGGGCTTGGAGCCCCCCGGCGCGGCGCGCGTGCTGGGCCTATCGGAAACGGCCTACCGCGCGCTCTGGAACGACGCCGAAGACAAGCTGGCCCCCTTAGGGGTTGGTCCGGCCATCTTGATGCGCTGGCAGGAGGCCTTTCAGGCGCAGGTGCGGGCTGAAGCCGTGGCCGGTCCGGCAAGCGGTGCAGCCGCGCGCCCCGCTTTGGCAAAGCGCCTTCCGTCGATGCCCTCAGGCCTGCCCAAGCCATCGGTGCTCCAGCTGGGCCTAGGCGCGGTCGTCTTCGGCTTGGTGGGCCTGCTGGTGGTCACCTTCGTCTGGCCGCCGGGGTCCGCCGATGCGCCCGTGGCGGCCATCGACCCGACGCCCGCTGCCCTCGACACGCCCACGCGAGCGCCGGAGGCGCGCAACGTCGACGCCGACTTGGTGGTCGACCCCGATTTTCGCCTGCTCACCGCGCCGGCCGACGAACCATGGCGCGATGACCTCGGCTTTCTGAGCTGGTTGACCCAGCGCGAGGGCGTCGTCCTGCCCGCGCCGACCGCGGGTCCGGTTGCCGAGCCTCTCGCGTTTGGCGATATGAGTGCCGAAGCCCAAGGCCTTCTGGCGCCCGTTCGCGGCGCGTGGTCGGCGCTGGATGCCGAGACGCGCCGTGGCTTGATCGATCAGGCCGCCATCTGGAGCGCCGCCGACCTCGCGGGTCGCCAATCCTTGCGGACTGCTTACATCGACTGGCTCGCCCAGCCGGCGCTAGAGCGTTCCGCGCTGCGCGCGGCCTATGCCGCATGGCGCAATCTGGACGGCAGCGAGCGCGAGGCGCTGAAGCGGGCTGCGCAGGGATTGACCGCGCAATCGGCGGAGGAGCAGGCCGCCGTGCGCGCCGAATACGCCGCGCTCGACGCGCAATCGCAACAGGACTGGGCCACGGGGCCGCGTTTGGGTGCGCAGCTGCCGGGACTTCGACCCTTGCTGGCCTTCGTGCCCGCCGGTGAGCAGGCTGCCTTAATTGCCGCGATTGAAGCCCTGAGCGACGCCGACCGCGTGGCCTTGGCCGAGCGTGTGGCGGGAATGGGCACGGCCGAGCGCGCTGCGCTGCGAGGCAAGGTGTTGGCGGCCACGCCCGAACAGCGAAGCGCCTTGCTTGATGCCGCTGCGGCGCGTTGAGTCACACCTAGAGCCAGATTAGGGATGCCAACAAGGCCACGGCGGCGACCACGCTCAATAAGAGCCCTTCGCCGAGCGCCAAGGCTGCGAACTTCAGACTCGTCATCCATGCGCCTTGGCCGTAGACGCGCTTCAAGTGCAGCCAGAGGTAAATCGGGATCCACAGGGTGGCCAGCCATTCCAGCCAGCCGAGTGCGGCGGCCAACGCGGCCGGCAGCGTGAGCAGGCTCTGAGCGCTGGAAAGGGCCATCAAGACGAGCAGCATCGCGCAGGCAAACGCATGGCCGTGCAGGGCCACGACCAAATGCTCCATGTAGAGCCTTCGCTTGAAGAGGTAGGCCAGCTTCAGCAGCAGGGCGAACACCGGCACCAGCACGAACAGCGCAGTCGGCAGAGCCGAATAAAACGCGTTACGCAGCAGATCGGGGTCTTCGCGAACGCGCGCCCAGTTCGTCGGCAGATGACCAACTTGCGCGTTGAGCCACGCGTTAGCCGCGTCGGGCAACCAGTCGAAGATCAGCGGATTCGTCTCGGCGTCCCAAGGTTCGTCATTGAAGTTGATGTTCAGATCGGAGCCGTTCTCGCTGGAGATCGTGACGCCCGGTGCGCTCACTGTTGTGGCACCTGAAGGCTCAGCGATGGCGGCTTCCGTCTGTGCAGCACTGGCGCTAGGCGCCGCTTTCGACCCATCGTCAACGTCAAACGACGGCGTTGCCAACTTGGCCGCGAAGAACGTCGCGATGCACAAAAAAATAAACAGGCGCACGGGCGACACATAGCGCACGCGGTGGCCGTCGAAATACTCGCGCGAGAGAAACCCCGGCTTCAGCAGCAGTGCCGGGAGGGTGCGCATCAGTCGGCTGTCGATGTCGAACAGGCTGTCTGCCGCGTCGCCAACGATGGTCGAGAAGTGCCGCACCAAGCCGCGCGTGGGCTGCCCGCAGACGTAGCAATGCTCGCCATACAGCGGCGAGCCGCAATTCTCGCAGTGAGGGGCAGGAGTGATGTTCATCGGCGTCTATAGTAGGCGCCCGAAATTTCGATGATCCCTGCCATGCGTCATGACGAAACCCCGCGCGACCGCTTTCGGCGGGAGCTGTGGGCGACGATTTTGCTGTCGACGCCCTTGGTCATCGGGCAGCTGTCGTCGATGGGCATGACCGTCATCGACACCGTGCTGGCGGGTCGCCACGGCACCGTCACGCTGGCAGCCATCGGCATCGGTGCGCCGGCTTGGTCGGTGGTCATCTTGCTGTGCATCGGCGTGCTGATGGCGGTGCCGCCCTCGGTGGCGCAGTTGGATGGTGCCGGGCGCCGCAGCGAGATCGGCCCGCTGTTTCGGCAAGCGCTTTGGCTGGCATTGGGTCTCGGGCTGGCCC
>JBBQIA010000317.1:0-2936 GCA_038324485.1 Lysobacterales bacterium | reverse complement strand
CAACGTCACGCTCGCCGCGGCGGGCTACAACGCCGGCGAGGGCAACGTCGACCGCTACGGCGGCGTGCCGCCCTTCAACGAAACGCAGCTCTACGTGGGCCGCGTGGCCACCCTTCACGCCCGCTATCGCGAAGTTCTGGGGCCGGTGATGCCGGCCACGAACGCCGCATCAGGCGCCTCAGCGCCGTGAAGGTTCGAGCGTTGTCCGCTCGTCCGGCGTTCGGCTACAATTTGCGTCTGCTGCGGGGTCAAGTTTGGTGCCCGCATCCTTTATGTATAGCGAGATTCGGAGCGCCGAATGGCCAACGAAGGGGTTAACAACGGGCGTCGTCGGTTCTTGACGGCGACCACCGTCGCGGTCGGTGCCGTGGGCGCTGCCGCTGGAGGCTATGCCTTCCTGAGCAGCTGGAAGCCGAGCGCGCGCGCTCAGGGCGCCGGTGCGCCAGTAGAAGTCGATATCAGCAAGCTCGATTCTGAGCCCGGCGCGCGGATGACCATTCAATGGCGTGGCAAGCCGGTTTGGATCTTCAAGCGCAACGATGAGCAGTTGGGCGCATTGCCCACGCTCGACGGCCGCTTGGCCGACCCGAACTCGGACAACGCCGATCAAACGCCAGCGTTTGCGAAGAACGAAACGCGCGCGCTGAATCCGCAAATTGGCGTGCTGGTCGGTATTTGCACCCATCTGGGCTGCTCGCCGCTGTTCGTGCCGGAGCTCGAGCCGCAGGCGTTTGATAGCGAATGGAAGGGTGGTTTCTATTGCCCCTGTCACAACTCGCGCTTCGACCTCGCGGGTCGCGTCTTCTCAGGCATGCCTGCGCCGACCAACCTTGAGGTGCCGCCGTACCACTTCGATAAAATCAATCCCAACCGCGTCGTGGTGGGTGTTGCGCCGGAGACTGCCGCCTAATGAACGCCAAGATCGATAAGGCCGTAAATGGCGCCGTGGACTGGTTTACCGAGCGCACGCCCGGCTTGGTGCCGTTCTACAAGAAGCACCTGTCCGAGTACTACGCGCCGAAGAACTTTAATTTTTGGTATTTCTTCGGCTCGCTGGCGATGCTGATTCTGGTGAACCAGATTGTCACCGGCATTTTCCTGACGATGCACTACAAGCCGAGCGCGGTGGAAGCTTTCGCCTCGGTCGAATACATCATGCGCGACGTCGAGTGGGGCTGGCTGATTCGCTACATGCATAGCACCGGCGCCTCGCTCTTCTTTGTCGTCATTTATCTGCACATGTTCCGCGCCCTCATCTACGGCTCGTATCAAAAGCCGCGCGAGCTGGTGTGGGTGCTCGGCATGTTCATCTTCCTCACGCTCATGGCCGAAGCCTTCCTCGGCTACGTGCTGCCGTGGGGCCAGATGTCGTATTGGGGGGCGCAGGTCATCATCAACCTGTTCTCGGCCATTCCGATCATCGGTGGCGAGTTGACCGAGTGGATCCGTGGCGACTTCTTGGTGTCCGACTCGACGCTTAACCGCTTCTTCGCCTTGCACGTGATCGCGCTGCCATTGGTGATCCTGCTGCTGGTGGTGCTGCACCTCGGTGCGCTGCACGAAGTGGGTTCCAACAACCCAGACGGCGTCGACATCAAAAAGACGAAGGACAAGGCCACCGGTAAGCCGCTGGACGGCATTCCCTTCCACCCCTACTACACGGTGAAAGACCTGGTTGGCGCGGGCGTCTTCCTGACCATCGCCGCCTTCATTATTTTCTTCGCGCCGACCTTTGGGGACCTGTTCCTCGAGTACGACAACTTCAACGAAGCCAATCCCTTGGTGACGCCGTCACACATCAAGCCGGTTTGGTATTTCACGCCTTACTACGCGATGTTGCGCGCGGTGCCGGATAAGTTGGCTGGCGTGATTGTGATGGGTGGTGCGGTGATGATCTTCTTCCTGCTGCCTTGGCTGGATCGCAGCAAGGTGCGCTCCATCCGCTACCGCGGCTGGATGACCAAGACCATGATCACGCTGTTCTGCATTTGCTTCGTGGTTCTTGGCTGGCTGGGTCTGCAGTCGGGCTCGGAATTGCAGACCATCGTTGCTCGCGTTTGCACGTTCTTCTACTTCAGCTTCTTCATCACGATGCCGGTGTGGACCTCGTTCGACAAAACCAAGCCGGTTCCGGAGCGGGTGACCTCGCATGCTTAAGTCACGTTTTTTCGCCCTCATTCTTGCGGTGCTGCCGTCTATCGGCTTTGCAGCAGGCGGCGTCCAACTCGATAACGCGCAGATCGATCTGCAAGACAAGGCCTCGCTACAGCGCGGTGCCGGCGTCTTCATGAACTACTGTGCGGCCTGCCACTCGCTGCAATTCATGCGCTACTCGCGCATGGCGGAAGACTTGGATCTGACGCCAGAGCAGGTTGAGCAATTCCTGATCAAGGGCGACGCCAAAATTGGCGAAGTCATGAAAACCGGAATGGCTAAAGGCGACGGTCAGGCATGGTTCGGCAAAGCGCCGCCCGACCTGTCCACCGTGACCCGCGGCAAGATTGGTCAAGAAGACTGGCTCTATACCTTCCTGAAGTCCTTCTACATCGATGAATCCCGCCCGATAGGCTGGAACAACACGGTGTTGATCGGCTCAAGCATGCCGAACGTGCTTTGGGAGTTGCAGGGCTCGCAGCGCAAGACGGAAGAAGGCTTCGTGATTCAGGAGCACGAGCGCGGCCTCCAGACTGAAGCCGAGTTCGATCGCACGATTACGGATCTGTCCGCGTTTCTGACCTATGTCGGTGAGCCGGCCAGGCTTCAGCGCGAGAGCTTGGGCGTTTGGGTGATTCTGTTCCTGTGCTTCTTCACCCTGATGGCGTGGCTGCTGAAGAAAGAGTACTGGCGCGATATCGAGTGACCCGACTTGATTAGTTGCCCTCGAAAGCCGCCGAAAGGCGGCTTTCGTCATGGTGGGTGAGGCTTGCGGTGCTCTA
>JBBQIA010000316.1:0-2937 GCA_038324485.1 Lysobacterales bacterium | reverse complement strand
GGCGGAACCGTTGATCGCGTTCAGGGCTACATCTGGATGGATCTGGCCGCCGAACGCATGTGGCGTCCGTTTCTCGTCCGTCGCGAGTGGATGTGGGAGCAGTTGACCCCGGCCGAGCGCGAGCGCGCGCTTGTCGAGGGCAAGGCGGTGTTCGCCGAGTACGGTGATGAAGTGGCGAAGCCGCGTAAGGAAGCCGCTCTTCGCAAGGGACGGCGGAACATCACCGGCAGTCGAGTTGGCTCGGTGGGTGCCTTACGAGTGCAGATTCCGGGCCCCGGCGGCCTGCCCATCACCATTCGCGGCGACGAGTTTTACAACCCGGTGTTCTGGGATATCGAAAAGTATTGGGCCTGGCAGGAAGACACCTGGAAAGACGCGCCGCCCGGACTGGTTGAGGTGGGTGCGCTGAGGGCCGACACCGAGACGCCGGAGCAGTAAGCCGGGCAATCGAGTCATGGCCGTGCGCGCATTACACTTCGCGCATGGCCAAACTCTATTTTTACTATTCGGCGATGAATGCCGGAAAGACCACCACGCTGTTGCAGAGCGCGCACAACTATCACGAGCGCGGCATGCGGACCCTCATCCTCACGCCGCGCTTGGATACGCGTTCTGGCGAAGGCGTGGTCGCGTCGCGCATCGGGCTGTCGGCGCAGGGCCGCGTCTTCGACCGCGACACCGATTTAATGCGCTTGGTGAGTGAAGACATCGCGGCCCACGGGCCACTCGGCTGCGCGCTGGTGGATGAAGCGCAGTTCCTCTCGAAGTCCCAGGCTTGGCAGTTAACCGACATTGTCGATGCGCTGGACGTGCCGGTGCTGGCTTATGGCTTGCGTACCGATTTTCGCGGCGAGTTGTTTGAGGGCAGCCAGCATTTGCTGGCCTGGGCCGACAATCTGGTTGAGATCAAAACCATCTGCCACACCGGCCGCAAGGCCACGATGGTGGTGCGCGTCGATGCACAGGGCCATGCCGTGACCGACGGACCGCAGGTCGAGATCGGCGGCAACGAGCGCTACGTGTCGGTGTCGCGCGGGGAGTTCAAAAAGATCATGGCGGGCGAAGGTATGATCGACCCCGCCCAAGCGCCCCTTCCCCTTTAGTTCGCCAGAGTACGTCGATGCGTCCACCCACGAAGCTTTACTCCGCGATCCTCATCGCCGTCTCCTTGGCGCTCGCCTCGGGCTGCCAAACGGTCGCCGAGACTCCGATGCCAAAGCAGCCGGCCGTCATCACGGTCGAGGTACTGCCCGCGCACGACAACATGAATGCGACGGCATGGGTGCAGCAGGCCGCCGAAGCGCACATGTCGCACCGTCAGACGTGGCGCGCCGCCGAGCGTCTGCTAGACGCGGCCGTAGCCGATACAACATGGGACGCCTTGGCGCCGAAGGACCGCATTGCGCCGACGGCGTCTTTGCCGCTGGCGATCATCGTCGACGTCGATGAAACGGTGCTGGATAACAGCGCTTATCAGGCCCGCATGGTGCGCGATGACGCGCGCTTCGCTGACGAGACGTGGAACGCCTGGGTCGACGAGCGTGACGCACCGGCGGTATCCGGCGCGGTGGATTTCGCGCAGGCCGCCACGCGTCGTGGCGTCACCATGATTTATCTCACCAATCGCGAACACGCGAAGTCGGCCGCGACGCGCGAGAACCTTGTTGCTGTCGGCTTCCCGGTCATGTCGGAGCAGCAGTTCCTCGGCTTGGGCGTCGACACGCCCGGCTGCGAGTCGGTGGGCAGTGACAAGAGCTGCCGTCGTCAGTGGGTAGCGCAGCGCTATCGGGTGCTGATGCAGTTTGGCGACCAGCTCAGCGATTTCGTCTCGATCCCCGACAACAGCATTGCGGGCCGAGCGGCCACCTTGCAGACCTTCGAGCCGTGGGTCGGCGAGCGCTGGTTCACTCTGGCCAATCCGAGCTACGGCAGCTGGCATTCGGCCCTGTACGGCAATCAGCGCGGGCTGTCGCCGGAGGCCGAGCGTGCGGCGAAGCGTGCGGCGCTGCGTTACTGAGCGCCCAACAAGGGCTTAAGGCGGCATCTGCTAACCTCCGCCGTCCTTCGACCCTGCTGGGGTTTCCCTTGCCGAACCGCTGGACCCGACTGATGTCTGCCGCGCCGAAATGGGCCGGTCTTGTGCTTGCAGCGCTGCTACTGGCTGCCTGCAAAGACGAGCCCGAGGCCATTCCCGGCGCGCCCAACGAGCCCGTTGCGGCTGTCGAGGCGCTTGCCGATGCGCTGCGCGACGGCGACTTGGCCCGTTATTCCGCACTCAGCCTGCCGCCGGCCCTGCAAGCGCCGCGCGCCGCGCTGTGGCGTCAGCAGATGGACGCTGCGACGCCCGCGGACGACGCCAACGCCGAGCGTTACGCCAGCCTGATGGCCGAGATGTTGGCTCCTGAGGCCGAAGCGGCCCTCTGGGCCAAGGCCGAGCCGCGCTTGGCCACGATGGAACAGGAGCTGGGCCCGCGCTGGACGATGGGCGTGACCATGCTGAGCGGCTTTGCCAGCGCCGCCATTGCCAGTGACGACCGCTTGAGCGAGGCCGAGAAGGGCCACGCCGGCGGTGTGGTGAAGGCCTTTGCCGCCTGGGCCGGCGACCAAGCGGCGTTCACCAATCGCGAGCACGCCCGCGCGGCGCTCAATATTGCGGTGCAGACCGCCCGCGAACTGGATTTGCCGACCGTCGACGCCATGCGTGCCCTCGACTACGACCCAATGCTGGAAAAAGCCGGCATTGCCTTCCGCGGGGCGAAGGCCATGGCCGCCGTCTACGGGCTGGACGCCGATGCGGCTTTGGGCGAGATCACCGCCGAGGTCATCGCGCTGGATGGCGCGAGTGCCGTCGTGCGCGTTCGCTATCCGCTGCTGGGCGACGAAGTGGTGTTCGAGCAGCCCATGCTGCAGATCGACGGCGGCTGGTACCGCGAAGAC
>JBBQIA010000315.1:0-2941 GCA_038324485.1 Lysobacterales bacterium | reverse complement strand
GTCAGCATGGCGGGCGACATTGGCGACACCACCATCGCCAACGAAAATCAGTTCAACGACGACTGGGACGGCGACTGGCAGCGCGCCACGAGCGAAGACGCCGAGGGCTGGTCCGCCGAAATTCTGATTCCTTGGCATGTGGCCCCGATGGCGAATGTTGATGGCGGGTCGCGCAGCATCGGCATCTCGCTAGACCGCGTGCTGGCCCACAGCAATGTGCGCGTCGCTTGGCCCGCAATCAGCTGGAAAGAGCCGCGCTTCATGTCGGTCTTCGAGCGCATTCCGGTGAAGGCTTATGAGCAGTCGCTGCTGGCCGTGACGCCCTATGTATCGGCCTTGCAGGACCAAGTGTCCGGGCGCTTTCGCAGCGATGCCGGTGCCGATTTGTTCTGGAAGCCGAACGGACGCTTTCAGCTTTCGGCCACGCTGAACCCGGATTTCGGCCAAGTGGAAAGCGATGACTTGGTGGTCAACTTCGGCGCGGTAGAAAACTTCTTCAACGACAAGCGTCCGTTTTTTACCGAGAACCAAGCTTTCTTTGAGGTGGGGTTCGGCGGACTCGGTAATGCCAATCGCCCGCTGTATACGCGCCGCGTCGGCGCGCCGGCCGATGACGGCAGCGGTGCGGCCGACGTGCTCGGTGCGGTGAAGCTCAACGGCAGCGTGGGCGCGTTGGGCTACGGCCTGTTTGCAGCGACCGAAGACGGTCCTGCCGGGCGTGATTTTTTGGCCGCACGGCTGGCACAGGCGGGTGAAGGGTGGACTCGCGGTCTGCTGCTGACCGAGGTGAAGCGACCGTTTCTAGATCGCGTTGCGCGCACGGCAACCTTTGACCAGACGTGGACGCCGCATGCGGGCCTGACGGTGCGCGCCGGGCTTGCCGCGTCTGACGTCGAAGACCCGCGCCGCGGCGGCACCGACAGCGGCGGGCAGCTGCGCATTGACCACGAGGTGGGCGGCGGCTGGCGGCATCAGCTCTATGCCGTGCATCTGGGTGCCGGGCTGCAGCTCAATGATTTCGGGTTTCTCGAGCGCAACAACTTCAACTACGTGCGCTACGAATTAGCCCAGCGTCGCCCCGAGCAGCCGGCTGAAAGTCGCTGGTCCTCGCATCTGGATCGCTATGCGGTGTCCACGCGGCACAACGATCGCGGCCTGCGTCTGTTCGACACGGTGGCCTTTACCCAATTCAGCGACGACCGCGCGGGTGGCAGCCGTCTGTGGGACATCTTCGTCACCGGCCCGTTGAACGATGATCTGGTGCTGCGAGGCAATGGTTTTGTGCGTCTGCCTGCGCGCATCGGGCTGTTTATCGAGCGCCAGCTCGCGCGCCGCCCCGGTGGCCGCTTCGAGTTCTACGGCAACGCGCGCCGCGTCAATGAAGGCTTAGATGGACGCGGCAGCGGGCTGGCGCAGCTAACCGGGGAAACCACGTTTCATGTCACGGATCGCCTGCGCTTCGGCGCTGAACTGCAGTTGCGCCACGACCCGGATTGGCTGGTGTGGCAGAGCGACAATCTGCTCGGCCAATTTCGAGCGAATCAAGTGTTTCTGGGTGCATCCAGCACGTGGCAAGTCGATGAGCGCCAAGAGCTTCGCGTTCGTCTTGAGGCCATCGGTTTGGATGCGAAAGCCCGCGCGCCGTGGCGCGTCGCGGCGGACGGCGTGGCTGCGCGCAGTGCCGAGGCGCTCGATGATTTCGCGCTGCGTAATTTGGGCTTTCAGGTGCGCTACCGCTACCAGATCGCGCCGCTTTCGGACCTCTACGTCGCGTACGTGCGCGGCGGATCGCTGTTTCAGGAGTCGGCAGACGGGTTTCAGGTCGGCGATGAGTTCAGTCGTGCCTTCGATCTTCGGGATACCGAGCAGCTGCTGATCAAGCTGAGCTATCGCTTTACGCTCTGAATCGTCAGGGCCGCCTGATGCGGCGCGCGGGCGGCACCAGCCACCACAGCGCCAGAGTCAGAACGGCCCAGAGCACATAGATCGTCACCAGCTGCTCGAGCGGCATATCGACGTAAAGGAGGGCGCTTAGCCAAGCCTCAACAAAACTTTCGCCGTAAGCCGCTTGACCTGCACGCTCGCGCAGCGCTGACTCCCACACGGTGAGAAAGCACAGCTCGCCGAGCAGGGCCTGCATCGCCACCACGGCCATGCCGCCCAGATGCAGCAGGCGCAGCCAGCGGCGGCGAACGGTCGTCCAGCCGCGCCAAGCGCCCAGAAGAATCCATGGCGGCATGATGACGTTGAACACAACGATGCCCAAGTGCAGGCCGAGCAGGGCATCAGCGAGATGCTGCGCGGTGACGGGGCTGAAAGTGTCCATCAGCAAAGCGCGACGAGCGGATTGACGCGCCGGCGTCGCTTACTTCGCCGTCAAATCGATGGCCGAACCGCGCGCCATCACGTAGCTGATGCGGTCGCGCTGCAGTGCCGTGATGTCTTCGAACGGATTGCCGCTGACGGCAATGATGTCGGCCGAGAAGCCCGGCGCGATGCGGCCGATTTCATCGCTCAAGCCCAGCAGTTCGGCAGACGTGCGCGTGGCCGCTATCAGCACTTCGCCGGCGCTCATGCCGCCGTACTGCATCATCAGCGGCATTTCCTCCGCATTGCGGCCGTGCTCGGATACGCCGGAGTCGGTGCCGTAGACGATCTTCAAGCCGGCGCGACGGGCCGCAGCGATGTTGCGGCCCGTGGCTTCCAAACGGACGCGAATCTTGGCGGCGACGATTTCGGTGTAGAGGCCCTTCGGCAGGTTTTCGCGATAGGCGATGGTCGGCGACAGGGTCGGCGAGAGCATGCTGCCGCTGGCCTTCATGGCGGCAATGCCAGCATCGTCAATGTAGGTGCCGTGTTCGATCGAGTCGACGCCCGCGCGAGCCGCCGCTTCGACGCCGCGCGGACCGTGCGCATGCGAGGCGACTTTCAGGCCCAGCTG
>JBBQIA010000314.1:0-2946 GCA_038324485.1 Lysobacterales bacterium | reverse complement strand
CGTGGCCGGGGCCTTCCACCATCGTCTGCACGTCGTGCTTCCACGCAATCTTGGTCAGCTCGCCCAGAGTTTCGAGCTCGCCAAACTGTGCGGCGTCATTGGCGTCGGCAATGCTGCCGGGACGCAGGCCGTCGCCGAGCGAAAAGCTCACGTCGTAGGCCTTCATGATTTCGCAGATCTCTTCGAAGTGCGTGTAGAGGAAATTTTCCTTGTGATGCGCCAAGCACCACTTCGCCATGATCGAGCCACCGCGCGACACGATGCCGGTGACGCGCTTGGCGGTCAGCGGCACATAGCGCAGGCGCACGCCGGCGTGGATGGTGAAGTAGTCCACGCCCTGCTCGGCCTGCTCGATCAGCGTGTCGCGGAACAGCTCCCAAGTCAGGTCTTCGGCCTTGCCGTCCACCTTCTCCAGCGCCTGATAAATCGGCACGGTGCCGATGGGCACGGGGCTGTTGCGCAGAATCCACTCGCGGGTTTCGTGGATGTGCTTGCCGGTGGACAGGTCCATCACCGTGTCGCCGCCCCAGCGAATGGCCCAGACCAGCTTTTCCACTTCTTCGGCGATGCCGGAAGACACGGCGGAGTTACCAATATTGGCGTTGATCTTCACCAAGAAATTGCGGCCGATGATCATCGGCTCGAGTTCCGGGTGATTGATATTGGCCGGAATGATGGCGCGACCGCGCGCCACTTCCTCGCGCACGAATTCCGGCGTGATGCGTGCCGGCAGCACCGCGCCAAAGGACTCGCCCGGATGCTGCTTCAGCAGATGCGCCTCGCGAATCGACTCGAGCTTCTGGTTTTCGCGGATGGCGATGTACTCCATCTCCGGCGTGATGAGTCCGCGCCGGGCGTAGTGCATCTGCGTCACGTTGGCGCCGGATTTCGCACGGCGCGGCAGCGCACGATTGGGAAAGCGCAGGCTGTCGAGCTTCGCGTCACCCTCGCGTTCGCGACCAAAGGACGAGGTCAGGCCGGTCAAGGCTTCGGTGTCGCCGCGCTCTTCCACCCAGCGCGCGCGCAGCGCCGCCAGACCCACTGCCAAGTCGATGTTCGCGCTCGGGTCGGTGTAGGGGCCCGAAGTGTCGTAGACCGCCAGCGGCGCGTTCTTTTCAACGCCCACCGTGCGCGGCGTCGGCGACAGCGTGATTTCACGCATCGGCACGCGAACATCGGGGCGCGAGCCGTCGATGTAAATCTTCTGCGAGCCGGGAATCGGGCGGGTGACTTCTTCGGAGAGCTGGCGAGTCTTGTCCAGCAGTTCCTTGGCGACGGCATTCATGGCGATCATCCTGTGTGCGAGGTCCCGGAAAAACGCGGGAAAAAAGGCAGGCAGGAGCGCTCGTTGCGCGTCGAAGTCTCCCTACGGCGGCGTCACCCGCATCAGGTTCGAAGGGTGTTTCTCAGCCCGCGTGACGGGCACCCCTGCTTCCGGCGGTCATTAGACCGCGAAACGGACAGGGGCGCCATTCAATAGCGCGGCGCCAAGGGCGGCGCTTTGATGCGGAACCACGCCGCATAGAGCGCAGGCAGGAACAGCAGGGTCAGCGCCGTGGCGACGATCAGGCCACCCATGATGGCCACGGCCATCGGCCCGAAAAACACGCTGCGCGACAGCGGAATCATCGCCAATACGGCCGCCAGTGCCGTCAGCACGATCGGGCGGAAGCGGCGCACGGTGGCATCCACGATGGCTTGGAAGGGCGTGTGGCCTTCGCCGATGTCGTGCTCGATCTGGTCCACCAGAATCACTGAGTTGCGCATGATCATTCCCGACAGCGCGATGGTGCCCAGCATGGCCACGAAGCCGAAGGGCACCTGCGGAATCAGCAGGAACCACACGACGCCAATCAAGCCCAGCGGTGCGGTCAGCAAAACCATCGCTGTGCGCGAGAAGCTGCGCAACTGCAGCATCAACAGGGTGACCACGGCGAAGAGAAGTAGCGGCACGCCCGCCGCGACCGACCGACTGCCGCGGCCAGCGTCTTCGACCGTGCCACCGGTTTCTAGCAGGTAGCCCGGCGGCAGCGCGGAGCGGATGTCCACGAGCGTCGGCAGAATGGCGCTGGTCACGGTGGGCGGCGTGGCGTTTTCCACGTCAGCGCGGACGATCACCGTGGGCAAGCGATTACGATGCCAAATGACGCCGGGCTCGAAGCTGTAATCGATGCGCGCGATTTGCGAAAGCGGAACGCTCTTGCCGCTGCTCGTCGGCACGGCCAAGGAGCCGAGCAGAGACAGGTTCAGACGCTCTTGTTCCGGGCCACGCAGCAGAATTTCGATCAGCTCGTTGCCTTCGCGATACGTGCTCACCGGCGTGCCCGAGAGCGAGCCGCGAAGGAAGGCGCCGACCTGCGCCGAACTCACCCCCAGCGCACGAGCGCGGTCTTGATCGATCTCCAAGCGCACGATTTTATTGGACTCATCCCAGTCGAGATTGACGTTGCGCACGTCAGGATTTGCGGCCACTTTGGCGCGCACGTCGCGGGCAATGCGCAGCACCTCATCGACGTGCTCGCCAGACACACGGAACTGCACCGGGAAGCCAACCGGGGGACCGTTTTCAAGCCGCGTCACGCGCCCCTGCAAATCGGCGTATTCGGTCGTCAAGGTCTTGGCCAGCCAAGCCTTCACTTCCTCGCGGGTTTCGATGTCCGGGGTCGTCAGTACGATCTGCGCGAAGTTCGCCTGCGGCAGCTTTTGATCCAGCGGTAGATAGAACCGCGGCGACCCGGTGCCCACATAGGCGACGTAGTTCACCACGCCGGGATGCCCGTCCAAGGTGGCCTCCAAGCGCTTCACGGCCGCTTCCGTTGCGCGCAGCGAACTGCCCTCAGCCAGCTCCAAATCCACCATCAGCTCCAGCCGCGTCGACGACGGGAAGAACTGCTGCGGAACGAATCGGAACATCGCCACGGAGACCACGAACAGCAGGGCTGTCAT
>JBBQIA010000313.1:0-2957 GCA_038324485.1 Lysobacterales bacterium | reverse complement strand
GACACCGGCATTGGCGGCGCCGTGGCCGAGATCGTGGGCCGCATGCTCCGCCAGCTCAGCGCCGGTCGACAGGTGCTGTGCGTCACTCATCTGGCGCCGGTCGCAGCACAAGGGCATGCGCACTATCGGGTCGCGAAATCGGTCGACAGCGACGGCACACACAGCGCGCCGGCGGCGCTGGCCGACAGCGAACGCGTGGAAGAAATTGCCCGAATGCTGGGCGGCATCGACATCACCGCTGCCGTGCGAACCAGCGCTCGGCAGCTGATGGAAAAAGCCCGAAAATCCTAGCGCTTACTTTCGCGCCTTGCGGACGTAGAGCACCAAGGCGTGCTCTTCAATCTCGTAGCCGTGCTTCGCGGCGATAGCCTGCTGAAGCTGCTCGATCTCGGCGCTGTGGAATTCGATGACCTTGCCGGTATCCAAATCGACCATGTGGTCGTGATGACCGCCCTGATCGAGTTCGTAAACGGCCTGGCCACCCTCGAAATTGTGCTTCAGCACCAGTCCCGCCGTCTCGAATTGGGTCAGCACCCGGTACACCGTCGCCAAACCAATGTCGTCGCCCTGATCCAGCAGGACGCGATAGATGTCTTCAGCGGTCATGTGCTTCGCTGAGGTATCGGTCTCAAGGATATTCAGGATCCGCATACGCGGAATCGTGACCTTCAAACCGACCTTGCGAAGGTCGCGGGATTCCATTGGCATACCCAGCTTTCTCCTGAACAGCACCCCGCGGACTGCGGCGAACGGCACGTCCGAGTGTATCATCGGCAGGCTTCCTGAACCTCACGAGTCCTCATGCGCCGCATCCTTCTTGCTCTGGCTTTCTCCGCTCCGATCCTGCTGTCTGGCTGCCTTTATCGGCCGCCGATTTTTCAGGGCAACTTGCTTGAGCAAAAGAGCGTCGAGCGATTAGAAGCCGGCATGAGCAAGCGTCAAGTGTTCGCACTGCTGGGCTCGCCGTCGGTCTCTGATCCGTTCCGCCAGAACCGTTGGGACTACGTGTCCAGCGAACAGCGCGGCTATGGCGATGCCGAGGTGAAAATCTTCACCCTGCATTTCGAAGCCGATGCGCTGACCAAGTGGGAAGGCGAGTATTTCCCGGAAGCCGACAGCGAAATCGCGCGAGAACAGGTTGAGCGCTTCGGCCCGAACTTGGCGAAAGAAAAAGACCGCCAGCGTCGCGGCGGCTAAGCCTTATTCCATAGACCGCGCGGCCGCATACGTCGCGCGATCCATACGCCCCCGCTGTCATTTACCGGGGCGTTTTTGTTTGTGCTCGCTCTCTTCGGGCCAGCTTCGGGTCGTTCGGCAAGGCACGCAGCAGTTCCAAACGGTCGCCGTCGCGCAGCAGCGAGTCCGCCGCGACTTCCCGACCAAACACGGCGAACGCCGCTGGAGCGCGCGCCGCTTCGGGCCAGTCGCTTGCCCACGCATCCATGCCTGCCATGAGCACAGACACCGAGGTGCCCTCGGCGCAGGCCACTCGCTGGCGCCAAGCGCGGCCCCGCTCGGCATAGATCACCTCGACTTGCAGCGTGCCCGTCATCGGCTTGGCCGTTCCTCGGCTTTGGCGATGCGGCAAAAGTCGTCCACCAAACGGTCGGCTAAGCCCTGAAACCCGATCGCTAAGGCGCTGCCAACGAGCGACCCGGCCACGTCGAAATCCAAGCTCAACGAGACCTTGCAGGCCTCTTCGTCCAACGCGTGAAAGGACCAGTGCCCCTCAAGCCGGCGAAACGGCCCGTCCACCAATTCCAGGTCGATCCGCGTGGGCTCGACCCAGCGATTGCGCGTCGTGAAGTGCGCGCGGAACCCCGCAATGCGCAAGTCGAGGCGGGCCAGCATTGAGCCCTCATCGCGCTCAAGCACGGTCGCGGCCTCGCACCAGTTGAAGTACGGAGGGTAGGCGTCGACTTCGTTGACCAGATGAAACATCCGGCTTGCGGAGTGCATGACGAGGGCGTGGCGCTGTATGCGAGTCATCAGAAGGCGTCGAGCCCGTGCGACAATGCCGGGCTATGGCAGGCAAGAAAAAAGAAAAGGATACCGAATCCGGCGGCGGCACCATCGCCTTGAACAAGCGCGCCCGTCACGAGTACGCGCTCGGCGAGCGTTACGAGGCCGGATTATCGCTTCAAGGCTGGGAGCTGAAGTCAATTCGCGCCGGCCGCGCCAACATCAGCGAAGCCTACGCGGTGATTCGCGGCGGCGAGCTGTTTCTGTTCGGATCGCAGATCACCCCGCTCATCCAAGCCAGCACCCACGTCATTGCTGACGACCGCCGCACGCGCAAGTTGCTGCTGCATAAGCACGAAATTGACCAACTCATCGGCCGGGTCGAGCGCGAGGGCTACACGCTGATACCCACGGCGATGTACTGGAAGCGCAACAAAGTGAAGCTGGAAGTGGCGCTGGCCAAGGGCAAGCAAGAGCACGACAAGCGCGACACCGAGCGCGACAAAGACTGGCAGCGCGAGAAGCAGCGCGCCCTGCGCCATCGCAACAAGGACGCCTGAGGCGGCGCCAATTGGTCTGGGCCTAGGCGTCCTGAACCGCCCTCCACATCGCCCTTGTCGCTTTGCCTTCGCGTCCCCATACTGTCCTCGTCAGTTGTTTCACTACAACCGTGTTTCCGGGGGTGTCCTGGCTTCGACGGGGGTTGCGAAATTGCTTGGCGCATGCCGAGGGGGCGACTTTCCTCGTTAATCCAGTAGCAAAAACTCAGACGCCAACGACGACGTCTACGCTCTCGCCGCTTAAGGCGTAAGCCCTGAACCCACTTGTGCCTGTGCTCGTGGATGTAGGGTCACTATCACGGGATAGCTTACGGTGGCGACCCGCCAGCCGGATGCGAAACTTAGCGGGTGTGTCCTGCGGCGTGCTTCGCACACCGTGTTTCCGTAGGCCGAGAACGAACGGTGAGCTAAGCATGTAGTGCCGGGCATGGAGTG
>JBBQIA010000312.1:0-2961 GCA_038324485.1 Lysobacterales bacterium | reverse complement strand
GTATGAATTGATGGTGACCTCGCCGGCCATGCTTCCGCTGATCCACGCCGGCGCCGAGGCCGATCGCATTCACGCGCTGGCCGTCAGTGAAGGCATGGTGTCGCTCACGACAACGGCCGCAGCCATGGCAGAGCGCGGCGAGATTTCGCTGGAAGAAGCGTTTAGAGCGCGCACCGACTAAGGCTCGCTTGCGGCCTAAACCCGATAACCGGAATGAATCGCGCAAATGCCTGCAGATAAGTTGCGGTAGTCGCAGCGCTCGAATCCAGCCTCGGCCATCATCGCCTTCAGCTCGTCCTGCGGCGGGTGTTTACGAATGCTCTCGGCCAAGTACTGGTAGCTGTCGGCATCGTTGGCAAACAGCTTTCCAAGACGCGGCAGCACTTTGAAACTGTGAAAGTCGTAGACCGGCTTGAACCAGTCCGGCGTCACTTCCGAAAATTCCAGCACCAGAGCGCGGCCGCCGGGCCTCAGCACGCGATGCATGTCGCGCAACGCCTTCGGCTTATCCGTCACGTTACGCAGCCCGAAGGCGATGGTGACCAGATCGAAGCTGGCATCAGGAAACGGCAGGGCTTCGGCGTTGAGCTGCACCCAGCGCACGCCGCGCACCAGACCGCGGTCGGTGAGGCGGTCGCGACCGACGCCGAGCATTGCCGCATTGATGTCGCCCACCACCACTTCGCCGCTGTCGCCCAGCTTGGGATGCAGCAGGGCCGCGATGTCGCCGGTGCCGCCGGCCAAATCCAGCACGCGGTCGCCACGCGACACGCCGGAAGTCGCGACGAAATAGCGCTTCCACACCCGATGCACGCCAAGGCTCATCAGGTCATTCATCAGGTCGTACTTCGCGGCCACCGAGGTAAACACCTCGCGCACGAGGCCGGCCTTCTCATCGACCGGCACGTCACGGAAACCGAAGTGGGTGGTGCTGGCGGGGGTGTCTTTCTGGCTCATGGGTCGATTATCCGCGCCCAAGACCCGCCGCGGCTAGCGCGGTCTCGTAGGCGGCCCAGCGCGTCTCATATTCGCGGCCTAGCTGATGCAAATAGGCCCAAGTGTAGAGGCCGGTAGCATGGCCATCGCTAAAGCGCAGGGCCACCGCGTAGTTCCCCACCGCATCGATGGCGTCGATGCCGACCTCGCGCTTGCCGGGCACCAAGACCTTTTGCTCGGGGCCGTGACCCTGCACTTCGGCACTGGGCGACTCCACGCGAAGGTACTCGCAGGGCAGTTGAAACGAGGCGCCGTCATCGAAGGCCACTTCGAGGCGTTTTGAGGCGCGATGCAGAACGAGGGCGGTGGCGCGAATACTCATCAGGCGAGTATGCGCAGCCGCTGAGACGCGAGCGAGCCCCACCTTCACGGAACCACGATCTGGGCAGGGTGATTCAGGCAACGAAGCGCCACCTGAATCACCCGTTACCCTCACACGCTACGCGCCAACGGCAGGACTATGCTCGAAGGGTCGACCTTCGGAGTTCTGCCATGCGCACTTTATGGATGTTGCCCCTGACCCTGCTCGCCATGCCGGCCCTCAGCTTCGACAAGGCGTCCGTCGCCCAGTCCGGCGCGCTGTCGGGTGTGACCAGCGTTTACGTCGCGCCGGCGGCCTTGGCCCTGCCCGAGCCGTCCAGCCGCTTCGACCGCCGTGGAGATCAGCCGCGCGCTGTCACCGACAGCGACGCCCAAGCGAAGGCTGAGGAACTGACGGCGGCCTTACGACGCGGCTTCGATAAAAACTTCAGCTTGGCCGATGCACCCGGTCCCGGCGTGCTGGTCGTTGAACCCACGCTGCTGCGCCTCGAGTCCAGCCGCCCCACGATGGCTGACTACCAGCGCGAGTCCGGCCTGTCGTTTGAGTCCGTGTACGCCGGTGGCGCGGCCGTTCGCGTGACGCTATCGCGCGACGGCAACAACGTGGGCCAGATCGAAGATCGCTATACCGGAAATTTCGGCGACGGCACGCCGCGCATCGGCATCTGGCAAGACACGGATCGTGCGTTCTCGATGTGGGCTCGGCAGTTGCCGGCGTTCGTCGAGCAACCGGGCACTGCTAGGCGCTAGTCAGCTCATGGTCTTGTTGGCGCGCAAGAGATGTAACTGACGCAGGGCTTCGACGGATCTGGGGGGCAAACGATGCGCTGACGCGTCGAGCATTGCGTCGCGTTTTCCACACTCCAGTTGCTAAAAAGTCGACGGAAGTCGTTTATGACCCTGACGGTGAATGCAGAATACGTTTGACCGCGAAGGCCAGCCGAATTCAAGGGCAGCTCTACGCTGTTCGCAACGGCCCTCGTTAGGACAAGATCGGTAACGACGACGTCCCCATCAAGCGTGATCGTCACGGTGCCCTCAAGTTCGAGCGTCGACCCGTCGGGAGCGCGGACGTCTATTTTGACGCGACGCGACCCTGTGGGCGTTCGCGTGTAAGCGGTGACGATTTGCACCACCCAGGGCCCGGCAACGATTGCTTGTACCGAGTTGCGATACGAGTTGCGGACCAACTCATTTAGAAAGCCTCTGCAGCTTCCATCCGAAACATAGTTCGCAGCGAAGCTCGAGCCTTCGCTTACGCATTGGGACGGAACATCAACCGGCTCGAACGATTTCTGCAGTGGGAGGCGCTTAAGGACGTTTGCGCGCGCTTGAAGCGACTCCGGAGGTGCCGTGATCTCGTCCATCGTTACGTGGAAGAGACCAGGCTCCGGATCCACCCAAACGTCGTAAAGATATAGCGAGCGCTGTGTTGCATCGACAATCAGTACTCGACTTTCGCCGGGGACTTTTGCAAGCCCAGTAACAACTTGCGACCTTTGTTGCGCGGTGCAGCTATCGCATGAAGCCGCTCTCGAAAGATCGACTTGGGCTGGCAAGCTCGGCGCTGCTGTAAAGAAACCGACGAGCATTAGTGCCCGTAAGGGGGATGGGATGTTCACGGGTGAAACTCCGTTTTCAGGG
>JBBQIA010000311.1:0-2965 GCA_038324485.1 Lysobacterales bacterium | reverse complement strand
CCACTCGAAGAGCGCCGCATCGCTGCCGAATCTTTGGCCGTATTGGGTGACCCGGAAGCCGCGGCCGCCGCTTTGGCGCTGGGCACGCAAGACCCTCGCAGCTTGGGGCTGCGCTCGGCGTGGCTGGTTCAGGCCGGTGATCTGGTGGCGCTGCGCCGGCTCTTTGTCGAGGCGCAGGCCTTGGCCACGCCGGCGCGAACGACGCTCGATCCCGCCTGGGCGCTGATGCTCGGACGCATCGCCGAACGACTGCAGGACTGGCCTGCGGCCGAGCGCTGGTATCGCTCGCTCACGCAGGGCGAGGCTCGCAGCCGCGCCCAGCTTCGCTTGGGCCTCGTGCTCTCTCGCCAGCGCCGCTATGAAGACGCGTTGGCCGTGCTTCGTGAGCTTCAGTCTGATGACGAGGCCGACGGCGTGATTCGTCGCGAGGCCTACATCGCCGAATCTGACCTATTCGAGTCCCGCCGCCGCCGCGCCGACGCCGTGACGGCACTCACGCGCGGCTTGGCGACGCTGGAAGACGACCCCGCGCTGCTGGTCGCTCGCGCTCGCGTGGCCCGCAACGACGGCCGCCACGACGATGCTGAGGCCGACCTGACCACGGTTTTGCTGCGCGACCCCCGTTATCCACCAGCTCTGCGCGCACTCGGCGCACTCATGCTGGCGCGCGGGCAGCCCGCCCAAGCCGAGCCGCTTTTCGCTCGCGCATGGGCCGTGGCCCGACGCGCGCCCACTGCGGCTGCTTGGGGCGAGTCCTTGTGGCTGCTGGGCCGCACCGCGGAGGCCCGCGACGCCTGGCGCTTGGGCATGGCCGTCGATCCGGCTGATCCGGTGCTGGCCGACACGATGGAGCGCTACGGGCAATGATCCGGACTGTCGACCGCGCTTCGCTCACGCGCTGGCCTGCAAGGCTGCTGGTGCTAGCGCTGGCCCTGCTCACGCTGAGCGGCTGCGCCACGTGGCGGGGCGCTGCGCCGCCCCCCGCTGCGGACGACGCAGCGCGCCTGGCGGTCGATGCCGCGATGGCCTACGCCACGCAGGGTGCGCGCGAGGCTGAACTGGCCGAGCGCTCCGACTGGCGCCTCAAGGGGCGGGTGGCCTTCGCTAACGGCAAGGACGGCGCGACGGTTCAGATCGACTGGACGCAGTCCGGCGACGCCTTCGACATTCGCTTGTCGGCCCCGATTACCGGTCGCCAGTGGCGGCTTTCCGGCCGCCCAGGGCAGGCCGAACTGCTCGGCTTCGACGACGGCCCGCGCCGCGCCACCGACGCGGAAGCCCTGCTGCGCGATGCCACCGGCTGGGACCTGCCGGTGGATCATTTCCCGCGCTGGGTTCGCGGCGCTCGCGGCGCGGGTTCGGCCGCGGGGCTTCTTGTCGATGCCGACGGCTTGCCCCAAGGCTGGGAGCAGGCCGGATGGGCCGTGCAGTTCCGCGATTGGTGGCCGGGCGAGCCGCCGCTGCCTCGTCGCGTCTTTGCCGCGCGCGACCCGGCCTCGGTCCGACTCATCATCACGGAATGGTCGGAAGGCCCCTGATGTCGGTCCTGCCTCCCGCCTTTCGCGGTCCGCCCCCCGACGATCGACACGGCTGGCGGGCGTTTCCGGCGCCGGCCAAGCTCAATTTGTATCTCGCCATCACCGGCCGTCGCCCGGACGGCTATCACGCCCTGCAAACCGTGTTTCAGCTGTTGGATTGGGGCGATACGGTGTGGCTGCGTTTGAACGACGACGGTGCGATTCGGCGGCTCGGCGCGCCAAGCTATGCGATGGAGGCTGCCGCGGATCTCGGCGTCCGTGTCGCCAATCTGCTGCGTTCAGAGCTTAAAAGCGAGCTAGGACTGGACATCTACGTCGAAAAGCGTATTCCGGTCGGCGGCGGCTTCGGTGGCGGCTCGTCCGATGCGGCCACGGTGTTGCGGGCGGGCGCGTCGATGCTGGGGCGCGACCCCGACATCGGAACGCTGGCCGCACTGGGCCTGCGCCTCGGGGCCGACGTGCCGGTGTTTGTGCGTGGGGCCAGCGGCTGGGCCGAGGGCGTCGGCGAAGCCCTGCAGCCGATGACGCTCGGCGAACGTCATTACTTGGTGGCCGACTCCGGCGTTTCCGTGCCCACGGCTGAATTGTTTCAAGCCGCCGATTTGAAGCGCGATGCTGCGCCCGCTACACTCGCCGACTTCCTGTCTGGGGTGGTTCACGGCAACGCCTTCGAGCCCGTGCTGGTAAAGCGCGCGCCGCTCGTTTCGACGCTACTGAATCGCTTGGGGGCATGGGGCGAAGCGCAACTCACCGGTACGGGGGGCGGTTGCTTTGTCGCACTGCCCTCGCGTGTCGAGGCCGAGGCCGCACAGCGCATGCTGTCGGACGAAGGCTGGAACTGCTGGGCGTGTTCGGGTGTTGATCGTTCGCCGTTGTTGGCGTCGCTCAGCGCTTAAACATCGGGAAGCGCGGCTCGGGTCGCGGTTGTACACACAGTTGGGGCGTCGCCAAGAGGCCTAAGGCACCGGGTTTTGATCCCGGCATTTCGTAGGTTCGAATCCTACCGCCCCAGCCACACCGTTACTGCCCGATCCACTCCTCGTCCGGAGCCCGCGATGCGCAAGCAAAACCTGCTGCTGTTCACTGGTAACGCCAATCGCCCGCTGGCGCTCTCGGTGTGCCGCGAACTCAGCGTGCCGTTGGGAAAAGCGCTCGTCGGTCGTTTTTCCGATGGCGAGGTGCAGGTCGAGATTGAAGAAAACGTTCGCGGCCAAGACGTCTTCGTACTGCAGCCCACCAATGCCCCGACGGCCGAAAACCTGATGGAGCTGCTGGTGCTGGTCGACGCGCTGAAGCGCGCTTCGGTGTCCAGCGTCACCGCCGTGGTGCCTTACTTTGGCTACGCGCGGCAGGATCGCCGGCCGCGCTCTGCGCGCGTGCCGATCACGGCCAAAGTGGCCGCAAAAATGTTCAGCGCGGTTGGTACC
>JBBQIA010000310.1:0-2965 GCA_038324485.1 Lysobacterales bacterium | reverse complement strand
ATCAAGATCGACATGGACCTCGTGCGCGGGATCGACGCCAGTCGGCCGCGGCAGTCCATCGTGCGCAGTCTGGTGCGCCTCTGTGAGGAGATGGGCATTCAGGTCATCGCCGAGGGCATCGAAACCCCGGGAGAGCGGGATTTCCTTTATGACACGGGCATTCACCTGATGCAGGGCTACCTGTTTGCGAAGCCCGCGTTCCAGTCCATGTTGTCGGTCGACGAATCGGCCTACCCGGCCTTGCGATAAGTCAGCCGAGAAGCCCCAGCATCTCGAGCTTTTTTCGCAGCGTGCTGCGATTGATGCCGAGCACCGCCGCAGCGCGACTCTGATTGCCGTCGCAGTGCTTCAGCACCTCGGCGAGCAGGCCGGTTTCCATTTCGGCCAGCATCAGCGCATAGATCGAATCGGCCTCGCACTCGCCGCGATCATGCAGGTAGCGGCGCGTGGCGCGTGCCACGGCTTCGCGCACGGCGGGCACGGTGGCCGACGCAGCATCGGCACGGGTGGATAGAGCGTTCACGGCATCCCCAGATCAATCCTGCCGTCCGTCCAGTGGACGGCAGGGGGGAGTGAGTCTGCCCCAATTTGTCGCGGGGTGCGACCTCAGTAGAAATCGAACTCGAAGGCCACGGCGCGGTTGCCGGGATCGAGGATCTCTAGGGCGACCGTGGCCGATTGCCCGGGCGCGAGGCCCGCGCTGCTGGGCGTCCCGCCTAAATATTCAGGCGGATAAAAACGGCGCAGACCGATGCGACTGCCGTCTAGGTCCGTCAGTGCGAGTTCTAGCAGGGGCCAGTCTTGGGCCCACTGCGCATCGTTGCGAAAGCTGGCCGTAACCAAAAGGGCTTGCGGGCTGCTGGGGTGCGGCTGGATCTCGCGGCTGAGCACCACGAAGGCGCGGGGCTCGCGCCAAGACGGCAATTCGCAGCCCAGCGGCGCGCAGGCCGTGATCAGCCAAGGCCGCCAAGTGGGACTAGCGGCGAACTTCGACCAGTCGGCAAGCACGATTTGCAGCGCGAGAAGCAGGGTCGCAACCACGATCGCTGCGGCCACACGAAAACGCCCCGCGCGACTGAGCGGGGCGATTTTCGGCGAGGGCCGAACGAAGCTGGGGAGGGAGCGCGACATGCCGACGAGTTTACCCGCTGCGTGCGGTGGCCCGAGGCTCAGGCCTTGGCGCGGCGCCGACCGGTAATGCGCACCCAGTCTTCGCGCTGCACCACCACCAAATCGTCGAACCACGCCGAATAGCGCTGCACGAGCGCCTCGTCCTGGCCTTTCAAAATTCCCGACAGCGCGATGACGCCACCGGGCGCGACGCGGGCCGCCAGCGCGTCGGCCAAGGCGTCCAGCGCGACGGCCAGAATGTTCGCAACGACGACGGGATAGGTGGCGCTGGGTTCTTCGGGCGGTAGAAATACGTTCAGGCGGTCGACCACGCCGTTGCGGGTGGCGTTGTCGTGGGTGGCGAGGATGGCCTGCGGGTCGTTGTCGACGCCTACCGCCCGCGCGGCGCCAAGCTTCAGCGCGGCCAGCGCCAAGATGCCGCTGCCGCAGCCGAAGTCGAGGACGGCCTGACCTTCAAGTTTCAGCCCGTCCAGCCAGTCCAAGCAGAGGGCCGTGGTGGCATGTGTGCCGGAACCGAAGGCCAATCCCGGGTCAAGCCGGACTATCGCTGCATCGGGCGCCTTAGCGGCCTCGGGCAGTTCGTGATCCCAAGGCACGATCCAGGTGCGTCGGCCGAAGGCCATCGGCTGAAACAGGTCCATCCACGCCCGCACCCAGTCTTCGTCCTCGACCACGCGAAACGAGGCCGAGCCCAGATCCACGCGCGGATTGATCGACTCCAGGGCGGCCAAAAGCGGCTCACGCGGGATGCCATCTTCAAAAAGAGCGACCACCAAGCAGTCGGCCCAAAGCGGCGTTTCGCCGACGCCGGGCTCCAGGATGGCTTGCTCGTTGCTGGTGTCGGCCTGCGGGTCGAGCAGGGTGACGCTGAGCGCGCCTAAGTCGGTGAGCGCACGTTCGAGCCAAGGTTCATCGTCGGCGCGACAGCGGAGGGAGAGTTCGAGATGAGGCATGCCGCAATTGTAGGCCTCACCGAATCACATGCCACGTCGTTTGTCGTCCCGCTAAGTAGCGCACCGACGCGCCATCAAACACGGCGTCTTGCTCCAGCTTGATCTGCACTTCGCGGCCATTCCATTCCGGGACGCGGGCGCGAATATTGCCTTCGATGGCGTAGGCCGTATTCGGATGCAGGGGCCAGTCGCCCTGTCCCGGCGTCGGCCCTTGGTTGTCCCACATGCCAATCGTGGGGCCCGGCGCATGACCGAAGAAACCCAAGGGGTGCGTGTAGGTGCTCGATACGATGCCGGCGCGCTCGGCGGCCGCTGTGGTGAGACGAAGCACCTCGTTGCCGCTGCGTCCGGTTTTAAACTCGGTGGTCAAGAGGTCTTGCCAGCGGTTGCCGGTGGCGAGCGCATCGCGCAGGCCCTGCGGCGGTGCGTCCTCGCCGAAACGAAGCACATAAGCCATTTCCTGCGTGTCGGTGCATAGCTTCAGATAGCAAATGCCGACGTCGGTATGCAGCACATCGCCCGACTGAATGACGCCGCTGACGCCGCAAATGGGCGTCTCGGCGGTGCAGGCGTCGTCGTCGCGCTGGAGGTTGACGGAGGGCATGAACCAGATCGGCAGTCCGAGTGATTCGAAGCGGTGGCGAAGATGCCAAGCCACGTCGTCGGTGTGGGTGACGCCGGGCGTGATGACTTGCGACGAAAACGCTTCGGCAATCACGGCGCGGGCGATGGCGACGACCTGCGGATACACCGTCAGTTCGCCTTCACTGCGGGTTTCCAGCCAGCGCACCGCCAAGCGTTCGGCCGAGACCACGCGCGGATGCAGCGACTCGGGCAGGGCTGCCATCAGGCGCTGGTGCAGGCCGTGGGTCAGGCCGTCG
>JBBQIA010000309.1:0-2965 GCA_038324485.1 Lysobacterales bacterium | reverse complement strand
CCAAAAACACAGACAAGCACGATCACGTAACCGATCAGTACGAACACGGGTCCCTCCAGGGTCTGACACGTCGCCGAGGGGCCATGCTAGCCCAAGCGGTGGACGATGGCGCACCTCACGCTGGAAAACGTGCGCTCAGTTCGGCTTTCGTGGGCATTGCTGCCGCGGCCCCGCGGCGCTCGGTGGACAGGCCTGCAAAGGCCGACGCGAAGACAAGGCATTCTGCCGGGTCGGCCTGCGGCATAAGTGCCCATGCGGCAGCCAAAGCGCCATTGAAGGCATCGCCCGCGCCGGTGGTGTCGACGGTCTGCACCGTTGCTGCGGGCTGCCGTCGTGCCGAAACGGGGAACGCGGCTTCGGCTGCGCGTGCGCCGGGAAACAACGCGGCGCCGGCATCGCCCAATGTGATGAGCACCCCGGCCACGGGCAGCAAGGCCGCCAGTTGTCCCAATGCCTCGTCGCTCATGCTGCGAAAGCTGGAGGCTTCATGAGCCACGCCAGAAAAGCGCGCCAGTAATTGGGCGAATTCAGTTTCGTTGGGCGTCAGCAGGTCAATGTCGGCCAGCTGTGAGGCGCGAAGTTCGGCATGCATCGGTGCGGGATTCAGCACAGTGCGGGCGCCGGCGCGCCGCGCCAGCCGCATCGCTGCAGCAACGGCGGGCAGCGGTGATTCGAGCGGCGCGAGCACCACGGACGCCTGTTCGAAGGCATCGGTCTGCGCTTCCACGTGCTCGACGGACAAGCAGGCGTTCGCGCCCAAGGCCACAACGATGCTGTTGCGGCCCATGCGATCGACGATGATGCCGGCGGTGCCGGTGGCCACCTTGGCATGCGTTTCGAATCGCGCATCGATGCCTTCGGCCTGCGCCAAAGCGCGAGCGCCATCGGCCAGCGTGTCGCCACCCAGCGCGCCGATTAGAGCGGTACGAGCACCGGCGCGCGCGGCGGCCACGGCTTGGTTGAAGCCCTTCCCGCCGGGGCCAGAACGAAACGCCAAGCCAGCACGGGTTTCGCCCGGCGCCGGCAAGACGTCTACGTCCCAGACCAAGTCTTGGTTGTAGCTGCCAATAACAAGGACGCGGCTCACTGCAATCAGAACTGGCTGATCACGCCGGCGATCGTCGCGGTCATCATGGTCGCCAACGAGCCGCCGAGCACGGCTCGAAGGCCAAAGCGAGCCAGATCAGCGCGGCGTTCTGGCGCAATGCTGCCGATGCCGCCGAGCTGGATAGCGATCGAGCTGAAGTTGGCGAAACCGCAGAGCGCATAGGTGGCGATGAGCACGGAGGTGGATGACAGCGCCACGCCTGCGACGTTGCCGGCGAGAATGTCGGACAGCGCACCGTAGGCGATGAATTCGTTGAGCACGACCTTGGTGCCGATCAAGCCGCCCACCGTGGTGGCTTCGCTCCACGGAATGCCGATGACCCACGCGATCGGCGCGAGAATCCAGCCCAGTACGAGTGACAGGCTCAGGCGCGTGACTTGGCAGGCATTGGCCGGGTCGGCGGCGAAGGCAGCGTCGGCCAGACAGCGCGGGGCGGCGTCGGGGTTCATCAGCGCAGTAAGGCCTGCCGCATCGGCCAGACCGCCGATCACGCCGTTCAAAAGCGCGATCAGGGCGGTGAAGGCCAGCAGCATCGCGCCGACGTTGAGGGCCAGTTTCAGGCCGTCGGAGGCTCCGACTGCAGCGGCATCGATGACGTTCGTTGCGGTCTTTTCGACCGGCACCGTGACGTGACCGGCGGTCTGCGGGACTTCGGTCTCGGGGACCATGACCTTGGCAATCAGCAAGGCCGCCGGCGCCGCCATGATCGAGGCCGTCAGCAAGTGCTTGGCAAACTGTCGCTGTGCTTCGGGGTCGCTGCCGCCCAAAAGCTGCACGTAGGCGGCCATCACGCCACCCGCAATCGTGGCCATGCCGCCGATCATCAGGCACATCAATTCCGACTTCGTCATCCCAGCGACGTAGGGCTTCACCACCAGCGGCGCTTCGGTTTGGCCGATGAAGGCATTGGCGCAAACAGAAAGGGTTTCCGCGCCCGAGACGCGCATCACTTTCATGATGACCCACGCCATGCCCTTCACGACCGCCTGCATCACACCTAAGTGATAGAGGACGCTCATCAAGGCGGCGAAGAAGATGATGGTGGGCAGCACCTGGAAGGCAAAGATGAAGCCGAATTTTTGCGGCGTCCCCATGTCGCCGAAGATCAGCGTGGCGCCCGATGTGGTGAAGCCCAGCAGGGCGACGAAGCCCGACGACATCCAGGTAAAGACCGCCTCGCCCCAAGGCGTGACGAGTACGAACAAGGCGAAGGCAATCTGCAAGCTCAGCCCAGTGGCCACCAGCTTCCAGTCGACGGCACGGCGGTTGGAGGAGAACAGCCAAGCGATGCCAATGAGCACAGCAAGTCCAAACAGGCCGAACAAAATCTGTGACATCGGTGTGACCGGAAGGGGAACCGGGGCAGGGTAGGGCGTCGGGGCGGGCGGAGCAATGGGGGGCGTCGGCGGGGCCGCTTCAGTTCAGCCCGCGAACGGCCACCCATCCGGCCAGGACCGCAAACAGGGCCGCAGCCGACCAGCGTGCCGCCTTCAGCGGCAGGCGATCGGCATAGCGATGGCCGAGCAGAACGACCGGGCCGTTCGCCAGCAGCATGCCGAGGCTGGTGCCGGCGACCACTTGCCAGAGCGGGTCGTATTTCGCGGCCAGCACCACGGTGGCGATTTGGGTTTTGTCGCCCATTTCAACCAGAAAGAAGGTCACCGTTGTCGCCAAGAACGCGCCGTATCGAGACGGCTTCGGCGCTTCGTCCTCGTCCATTTTGTCGGGGATCAGGGTCCATGCGGCTACTGCGGCAAAGCAGGCAACGACGGCCCACTTCAAGGTCTCGGGCGACACCAGCGAGGCGAGCCACGCCCCGGCCCAGCCGGCGAGCGCGTGGTTGGCCAAGGTCGCGAC
>JBBQIA010000308.1:0-2969 GCA_038324485.1 Lysobacterales bacterium | reverse complement strand
CGCGAATACGGCGTAGGGCCTGCGCCTTTGAGCTGCGCTTCCCAACGAGTGCCATCGAGCGCCGCCAGCTCGCCCAACAAAATGGCTCGACCATCGCCCAACTGGCCGGCCCAATGTCCGAACTGGTGCCCGCCGTAATTGGTTGACACCGGCTGCGTGCCCGGACTCACCGTTTGGCCAGAGAACACGCTGGCGAAACGCGGTGACAATACGTCCTCGTCGCTCAGGCCAAACGTCGCACGCAAAGATGCGGGCGAGGCAAGTAAACGCGGATCAGGAACGGGCGTTGGATCCGTCGCCGACCAAAAGGCGCCATGCACCGGCCGAGGCCCCAGCGGGCCGGCCGATTCGCCGGGAAGTTCAGCCGCGAAACGCGACGCAAGAATGTCCAAATCCAAGCTCAAGCGCGCGCCGCATTCCGCAGCGGCCGCGCGCTTGAATCCCTTAGACGACGGTCGAGCTACAACGGCTCTGACCGGATTCGCGCAGGGCCTGAATGCGCTCGGCCAGCGGCGGGTGGCTCATAAAGAGGCGCTTGATGCCGCCGCCGACGCCGCCCGAAATGCCAAAGGCGCGAACTTCAGAGGGCAGCGAGCTTTGGCCGTAGCTGGTCGCCAGACGCTCGAGCGCGGCGATCATCTTTTCGCGTCCGGCCAAAGTGGCGCCGCCCTCGTCGGCGCGAAACTCGCGCCAGCGCGAGAAGGCCATGACGATGGTCGAGGCGAGGATGCCGAACACCACTTCAAGCGCCATTACGGTGACGAAGTAGCCGATGCCCGGACCGTCTTCGTTCTTGAAGACCACGCGATCGATGATGTTGCCGATGATCCGCGCGAAGAACATCACAAAGGTATTCACCACGCCCTGAATCAGGGTCAGGGTGACCATGTCGCCATTGGCGACGTGACTGACTTCGTGGGCCAACACCGCTTCAGCTTCATCGCGACTCATGGCGCGCAGCAAGCCGGTCGACACCGCTACCAGGCTGTTGTTGCGCGATGCGCCAGTGGCGAAAGCATTGATCTCGGGGGCGTCGTAGATGCCCACTTCCGGCATGCCGATACCGGCCTGCTCGGCCTGACGCTTCACCGTCGAATACAGCCACTGCTCCAGCTCGTTGCTGGGCTGAGTGATCAGATGCATGCCGGTGGAACGCTTCGCCATCCACTTCGACAACAGCAGCGAAACGAAGGCACCGCCGAAGCCGAAGATGGCGCAGAACAGCAGCATGCCGGTGTAATTAACTTTGCCGCCGGCAAAGGTGGAGACGCCGAAGAAAGAACTCAGCACCATCCAGACAACGGAGAACACCAGCAGCACAGCAAGGTTGGTGGCAAGAAAGAGAGCGATACGCTTCATGGCAGGGTTCACGCAAATGGAGTCCAAGACCCACGAAGTGTGACCTGTCCCGGTAAAGTTCAAGCGAAAAATCGCGATGCATCGAGACGAAAAGCCCCCAGTCGTGACGCCTTCTTCACTTCCCTACATCGGCCGCTTTGCGCCCTCGCCCACCGGACCGCTCCACTGGGGCTCGGCTTTGGCGGCGTTCGGCAGCTGGCTGCATGCCCGCCATCACGGCGGACAGTGGCTTGTGCGCATCGAAGACCTCGACCCGCCGCGCGAGCGCCCCGAGGCCGCCGCGCATCAGTTGGCCACGCTGGAGCGACTAGGGCTGCATCCTGACGGCGACGTGCTGTTTCAAAGCCAGCGAAGCGCCGTCTATCGTGCGGCGCTCGATCGCCTTATCGCATCAGGTGCGGCCTTTCCCTGCCGATGCAGCCGCACCGACCTCGTCGCGACGGGCGGCATTCACCGCGCCTGCGTGGCCTTACCCGACGGCGCGCGCCGCACCCGCAGCTTTCGCCTGCGGGTGGATGATCGACCACGTCGCTTTACCGATCCCGTGCAAGGCGAAGTCGTTCAGCGCCTTTTGAGCGAAGTGGGTGACGTGGTGCTGCGCCGTGCCGACGGCTACTGGGCCTACCAACTGGCAGTCGTCGTGGACGACGGTGAACAACGCATTTCCCACGTGGTGCGCGGCGCCGACTTGCTTGACTCGACCCTTCGGCAAATGGCTTTGCAAGAAGCACTCGGGCTGCCAACACCGGCCTATCTGCATTTGCCGCTCTGGCGCGACGCGGAAGGACGCAAGCTGTCGAAATCCGAGGGCGCCGAGACCCTGGACGCCGTTCCAGCCGACACTGCCCTTCGCCGCTGCTGGGCGGCCCTCGACCAGCCCGCGGACCTGCTTCCTGCCCCCGGAGGCACCGTGAGCGAGCTTCTGGACACCGCTGCTCGCGGCTTCGACCCCAGCCTAATTCCGAAAGAACGCCCCTTGGCACGGTAAACACGGGAAAACCGGCCGAGACGCACCGCACAGTTCCGCGTCGATGAGGCCTTCTTTACAAGCATTCACTTGATGTTGTGCGTTGCCGCATCGACCCTGCGTCCATGCCCTCGCCTCAAGACACCCGAATGGACGCTCCTCGCTTACTGAAGAAGTACCCCAACCGTCGCCTCTACGACACATGCATTTCCAGCTACGTCACTTTGGAAGACGTTCGGCAGCTGGTGCTGGAAGGCGAAGAGTTCGAGGTGCGCGACGCCCGCAGCAACCAAGACATCACCCGTCTGGTGCTGCTTCAGATCATCGCCGAGCGCGAGGAAGAGGGGCAGCCGATGCTCACCACCGCGTCGCTGCAACTGATGATTCGCTTCTATGGCGACCCCCTGCACGGCTTCATGAGCCGCTACATCGAGCGCAGCCTGCAGCTGTTTCTGGAACAGCAGCACACATTGCGCAAGCAACTGGGCGGCCTCATCAGCAACTCGCCGTTTGCGATGCTCAACCAGATCGCCGAACGCAATTTGGAGCTGTGGAAGAACTTCCAGCACGGCGTCTTGAAGGGCGGCAGCTTAGGCACCGGGCCGGCGAAGAAAAAACCCGCATCCACTCGGGCGAAGACGGC
>JBBQIA010000307.1:0-3003 GCA_038324485.1 Lysobacterales bacterium | reverse complement strand
GGCCTCGGAACTTCCGGTTGATCCACAGATCTTCCGCGCCTATGACATTCGCGGCGTGGTCGGCACCACGCTGAATGCCGAGGTGGCCCGAATGATCGGTCGCGCGGTGGGCGCGTCGATGAAAGAGCGCAGTCTGCGCGGCATCGCCGTGGGCCGCGACGGTCGCTTGTCCTCGCCAGAAATGGCGCGTGCGCTCATCGACGGCCTGCGCATGTCGGGCATTGATGTCACCGACGTGGGCATGGTGCCGTCGCCCGTGGCCTACTTCGCCGCGCATCATCTGCGCCTGGGCAGTGCGATTGCCGTCACCGGCAGCCACAATCCGCCCGACTACAACGGCTTCAAGATCGTGATTGACGGCGAGACCCTCTCGGGCGGCGCCATCAGTGACCTCTACGGCCGCATCGTCGAAGGAAAAACGCCGGTGGCCGAGCGCCGCGGCGACCTCGAAACCATCGATATTGGTCAGGACTACATCGACCGCATTGCCAGCGACATTCAGATCGAGCGCCGCCTTCGCGTGGTGGTCGACGCCGGCAGCGGCGTGGCCGGCGATCTCGGCCCGCGCCTGCTGGAAGCAATCGGCGCCGACGTCGAAACGCTGTACTGCGACATCGACGGCACCTTCCCCTTCCACCATCCCGACCCCAGCGACCCGGCTAACCTCGAAGACCTAGTGCAGGCCGTGCAGCGCACCGGTGCCGACCTCGGTCTTGCTTTCGACGGCGACGGCGACCGCCTCGGCGTGGTGACTCGCGAGGGCAAGATGATCTATCCCGATCGTCTGCTGATGCTGTTCGCGGCCGACGTGCTTGAGCGCAATCCGGGCGCCTGCATCATTTACGACGTGAAGTGCACCGGCCATCTGGCCGCCTTCGTGCTCCGCAACGGCGGCAGCCCGCTGATGTGGAAGACCGGGCATTCGCTCATCAAGTCGAAGATGAAAGAAACCGAGGCCGAACTCGCCGGCGAAATGAGCGGCCACTTCTTCTTCAAGGAGCGCTGGTACGGCTTCGACGATGGTTTGTACGCCGCCGCCCGCCTGCTGGAAATTCTGGCCACGCGGGCTGAAGAGCCCGAAGAAGTCTTCGCCGAACTGCCGTCTTCCATCAGCACGCCGGAACTCAAGATCGAAATGCAAGAAGGCGAACCGCATGCCTTCATCCAAACCTTCGTGGCCGACGCGAAGTTCGAAGGTGCGCGCGTCTCGACGATTGATGGCCTGCGTGCCGACTGGCCGGACGGCTGGGGCCTCGTGCGCGCTTCGAACACGACGCCCATCTTGGTGCTGCGTTTCGAGGCCGACACGGACGAAGCGCTGGTGCGCGTGCAAGACGCCTTCCGCGAACGCATGCTGGCGCAGCGCTCCGACCTGATCCTTCCGTTCTAAGCCGAAGCGCCCGTCATGGGCGCGCGCTTGGGAATCCCGAGCTTAGGCTTCAGGAATCCGGCCATCGGCGGCCGCTGCCGCTGCGTCGCTGGCTTGGCGTTGACGAAACAACACCACGAGACGCTCTAACTCTTCGTTGAGCACCTGCTTTTCGGCGGCGCGCGCCAAGCGGGCTTCTTCTTGATTCTGCAGTTCGCGGCGCAGCTCCATGATCACCGAGAGCGTGCGCGGCGGCACCGTTCGGCCCGCCAACTCAGCGTCGCCGGCCACGCCCAGTTGCTGGTGCAGGCTGTCGCGCTGTGCGTTGATGCCGGCTTCAAGACTGCTGAGCGTGTCATCGATCAGGCGCTGGCGTTCGAGGTAGGCCTCGCGCAAGGCCGATTCGGCGCGGAAGCTGCTGACCTTGGCCTCTTCCGACCGGCGATTGTTTTCCAGACGGTCCCGTGCCGCAGCGCTGGTGGCGGCCTGTGCTTCCAATTCGCGGCGCTCGACCTCAGTCAAGGCGCGGCCAATTTCCGAGCGCACGAGGCCCGTGGTGGCGCTGAGCTCGGCGCGCGCTTGGTTCACCACCTCGGCCGGCAGCGCATCGGTGTAGTGCACCTTGCCGCTCTCATCGGTCCAGCGGTAAAGCTTCTTTTCCACGGCTTGGCCGTCGCGCGCTTGTGCAAACGCGCTGGCAGGCACCAGCACGGCAAGCGCAAGAGTCAGGGGAACAAGGGCAGTGCGGCGCATCTTGGGGTCATCCTTCCACGGAGCCGTACTGCGCACGATACGCCAGCAGGCGCTCGCGGTGCAGGGCCAACTCGGGTCGATCGGCCACGAAGGCGAAGAGATCGTCGAGTCGCGCGACCGACACCACCGGAACCCCCAGTGCCGCCGACGCCTCTTCGGCCGCCGAACGCGTCCCGTGGGCGCCGCGTTCTTGGCGATCCAGCGCAATCAGCACCCCGCAAGGCAGGCCGCCTGCAGCACGAATGATCTCCACGGACTCGCGGACGGCCGTGCCGGCGGTAATCACGTCGTCGACGATCAACACCCGACCCGCTAGCGGCGCGCCAATCAGGCTGCCGCCCTCGCCATGGGTCTTTGTTTCTTTGCGATTAAAGGCCACCGGCACGTCGTGGCCGCGGCGCGCGAGCGCGATCGCCAGCGCCGTGGCCAGCGGGATGCCCTTGTAGGCCGGCCCGAACAGCATGTCGAAGCCGACGCCGCTTTCCAGCAGGGCCTCGGCATAGCAGTCGGCCAGCCCGGCCAGCGACTCGCCCCGATTGAACTGCCCCGCATTGAAGAAATACGGGCTAATGCGGCCCGATTTCAGAGGGAAATCGCCGAAGCGCAGCGCCTCGCAGCGCAGGGAGAGATCAAGGAACTTCTGTCGGTAGGCGCTCACGCAAAGGCCCGATCACGGTTTGGAAAGACCCGCAGGCTAGCGGAAAGCGACCCCGTCACGCATCTCGGCCTCGCACTCTGACGACGTTGGCCTCTCGCTGCCCGCGCACGGCACCGCGATCGGCGACAATCCGGCCTGTTCATTTTTTTTTCGGTGTGCCGTGCGGATTTGCAGCTTCAATGCCAACGGCCTGCGTTCTGCGGCCAGCAAGGGATTCTTCGAC
>JBBQIA010000306.1:0-3008 GCA_038324485.1 Lysobacterales bacterium | reverse complement strand
GGCCGCAGCGCGCCGGCGATGAATATTTAGCTCGCATGCACGGCGCTTACGATTGCGCTTTCGTGATGGGTTCCGCGCTGTTTGTCAGGATGAACGCGGCGGAATAATTAGCGGCGCCGGCGAAAGCCCCGAACACCATCGCGACCATGCGGCGCTAACGCCGTCCTCAAAGCCGTGGATCGCCGGGGCCGGGTCGCCGAGGCTGGAGGCCGAGAATCGCTCGCGCATGCTGTCGCGAAGTTCCGCCAGCGCGTCGCGCTGCGCCGGGACAGCCCAGTGGATGGCGGCCTTAACAAAGGCGTCGTCGGACTCCGTCACAAATGACCACAGCCCAAGGCGGCCCATGATGGCCGCACCCGTGCGCGTGGGCAGCGTTTCGCCCGCCCGCGTGAGCGTCGGCACGCCCATCCAAATGCCATGGCAGGTCGTGGTGCCGCCCGCATAAGGCGCGGTGTCCAGGAGCAGATCCACGTCCTCATGGGCGGCGAGGTACTGGCTCATTCCCAACTGAGGCAGAAAGGACAGGCGTTCCGGGTCGATGCTCAAGGCAGCCAGATGCCCCTGAAGCCGCTTCTGATTCGGCTCGTCGGCCGCACCCACGACTAAGCGACTGCCCTCGACGGCTGCCAGCACGCGTCCCCATAGGTCAAGCGTGGCGGGCGTCACCTTACTCATGCGATTGAAGCTGCCGAAGGTAAATGGCCGCCCCATACCCGAGGGCAACTTTGCCACCGCCGGTGACTCCGGCGCCGGCTGAAAGCTGGCGCTGGCCGAAATGCGCAGCAGCTTCTCGCTGAACTGCCCATCCAGCTGCCCCGGCGGCGCGTAGGTGGTATCAGCGAGGTAATAGTCCATGCGCGACAAGCCCGTGGTGGCGGGATACCCGCCCCAGCTCAGCTGAATCGGTGCGGGCTTCAAGGCGAATACGCCGAGTCGATGAAAGGCGGTGTGGCCAGATAGATCAACCAATACATCAATGCCATCTTTTCGGATGCGATCGGCCATCGCTTCGTCGCTCAAACCGGTGACCAGACACCACTCGTCGGCGAGCGCCCGCAACTCGGCGGTCACCGTGTCGTCGGTTGTGTGGTTCGAATAGGCATGAATGGAAAAGCGCTGACGATCCAAACCCGCCCACAGCGGCGTGACAAAACTGGCCATAGCGTGGCTTCGGTAGTCGCCGGAAACAAAGCCGAGGCGCAAGCGTCGCTCTGGACTAGGGTCGTTGAAAAACGGCGGAGGCGCCGGCTTTTCGGCTTCGATGATTTCGCCAAAGCGCGCGTGCAGCCCAAACAGTTCATCCGCACCCACATCACGTAAATGCGTGCCGACAAACAGCATGATGCCGAGCGCATAGAGGTCGTCGATGTCGCTTTCGGCCATGGTGCGAAATAGCGCTGCCGACTCCTCATGACGGCCCACTGCCAGGAAACACACCGACAATGTGGCTGCAGCCATGTAGCTGTCGGGCTTGCCCAGCAAGGCCTCCTCCAACAACGGAATCGCTTCTTCCGGTCGGTTGTGATCGCGCAAGTAACCGCCCAGTGCGAGGGCCACGCGAAAATCATCGGTGCCAATGGTTCGGGCTTGGCGTAGGTAATCCAATGCCGTCGGGTCGTTCTTGGCATTGAGCAACAAGCCGAGATTAACCAAAGCACGCAGGTTCTTTGGCTCACGAAGTAAGACGCGCCGATAGGTGGCATCGGCCTCGTCCAAACGGCCTAAATCATGCAGGGCCAAAGCGAGATTCATCGCCACATCTGCGCCCTCTGGATCGAGGTCGCAGGCAATTCGACGAACTTGCATCGCGAAGGCCGCGTCGTCCCCAATGGGGGTCACCAAGGCCAGCACGCGCCAACCGAACGGTGCCAAGGGATAGCGCTTCAGCAAATGCTGCGCCTGCTGCCTCGCGTCCTCGAATCGGCGCTCAAGGAAGGCGCTGCGCAAGGCCAAGATCTCCGAAGCCGGCGCGGCGGATGCCTTTTGTGCCGGCTTTCCTGACGCGACAACAGCAGCAGCCAACACGCTGGTTCGGTGATCGCGCAGCCGCTCCTCAAATTCCTCCGCTCGCGCGGGGGCAAGCCCATTCTCGCGGGCGCGATGAAGTAGCCGATGCACGGCCTCCACCTGCCCCAACTGCAGGTAGGCTTCGAACTGACTAATCCAAAATTCCGGCTCCCACGGCCGCAGTCTGATGGCTCGCGCAAAGCGCGGCAGCGCGCCTTTCCAATCGCCCTGCTGCACCAGCAGCCAGCCCAAGCCGTGTTCGGCTTCGGGCTTCGGCACCGACTGATTCAGCGCTTCGAGATAGAGGGCCTTGGCCTCGTCGAGTCGCCCGGCTTCATGCGCACGCGTGGCGTCCGCCATCAGCGTGTCCGCGTTAGCGATCTCTTGCGCTGTGGGTGGCTTGTAGACGTCGTTCATCGGCGACTCGAGCATGGATCGAAAACCGCAGCTGGGGAAGCCTGTGGCGTGCAAGTCGCGTGCCGCCGCTTTGCTGCGACGACGCCTTAAGCGCGCCGCTGTGCCGCAAGCCAACGCCGATGCAGCCTAAACACGTGGCGCTCAAGCGCGTCGTTCAAGGCGGGATCAAGGGCATCAAAGGCCCACCACGAGCGCTCGGCGTCGGTCGCAATGCGGCGCAAGGGCAGCTGCACCGACAGAGGTAGCGTGTCGCTTGGCTGCCAGGTCAGGGTCGCGGTCTCGTTTTTAGTCGCCTCACCGATCAGCGCATCAACGCGAAGACCGCGCACGCTAAGCATCACCGGCACCCAGTTTGTCGGGCTCAGCTGAGGAAGCGCCTGCAACAGAAGCTGCAGCGTGAGATCGATCTTTGCTTCCAAGCGGCGCAGTGCGGGATCGGCCGGGTGATGCACGTCCTCCACCTCAACGCGCCGCTCTTCCATCGTGGCCAGATCGCGCAGTAGGCGTTCAGCCTGCTCGGCCGCACCCGGTGGCAACGCATCTTCGCGAAGGCTGATACGCGCCAGCAACTCGCACGACACGGC
>JBBQIA010000305.1:0-3009 GCA_038324485.1 Lysobacterales bacterium | reverse complement strand
GGCGCCTCCAAAACGAACTCACGCCGCCCGGGGACCGGACGGCGTGAGATGTGGATCATCGCTGGAAGCGAAGACTAGTTCTTCGATTTGCCTTTCGGGGCCTTGGCTTTCGCTTCGGCGGCCTCTTTGGCTTCCTTGGCTTCTTCGTCGAACTTGTTGCCGGCGAGGATGCCCGGGAGGGCGTAGTTGCCCTCGTGGCAGGCGTATTCGAAGATGTGGCCGTCCAGCGGGTGGAATTCGTATTCGCCGCCCCAGGCCGCATCCCACATCGACGGGTCTTCGACCGAGAAGCTGTAATAGAGGCGGTCAGCCGCGACGCGCTTGAAGCGCTCGGTGACTTTCAGGTTTTCCCACGAGCCCATGAAGGCTTGGCTCTGCGGAATGTTGGTGGTTTCGACGACAAGCGTGTCGCCTTCCCACCAACCGATCGAATCGCCGAAATAGGGGCGGATGGTGTCGGTGTTGTGCTTGGCGTCGAGACGCACGATGCGCGTGTCGTGGTTCATCTCGACTTCGATCATCACGTGCGTCGGCGTCTGCACGATCTGGTAGTTGTTGTTGTAGAAGCCGTTCGGGAACATCGGCGGGCCGCCATTGCGACCGAAGCCGATGATGCAGCGGTCGCCGGAGCCGCGCGATTCATAATCCATCGAGGCATAGGCTGGACGCGGAGCGCGCGGCGCAGCAGGCGTGGGCGCAGCTTGCGCCTTGCGGGCCGGGAACTGGCCGTTCGGCGTGGTCAGCAACGAGGTGCGGGGCTCGCCAGCAACGCGCATGACGTGGTTGCCGGGGTCCAGCCAGAAACGGTTGTAACCACCGACGGCGCCGCCAGCCGCTGTGAATTCGGGACGCTCATTCGTTGTCTTCTGACGGAACTCGGCGCCAGCGTCGGGGTCGGTCGCCGCCTGGGCTTCGTCGATCTCGATCAGCACTGCGCCTTCGAGCTTGTCGACTTCAGCCTCCGTATAGGTCGCCTTCTCCTTGATCGCGGCGGGACGTGTCATCGGGGTGAGCGTCGAATTGCTCCAGAAGCCCATGATGTCCGGCTGACCGAAGGCTGTGCGCGGGGCTTTGTAGGGGGCGGCAGTGGTCGCCGGTGCGGCGGACTGGGCCAGAGCCGGAGCGGCGCAGAACACAGCCCCTAACGCTGTACCAAGGGCTAGAATTGCAGCGCGACGCATAGGTTCCTCCGACTAGTCTTCATAGCCGCGACGTCGCGGCCTTGGGGGCAGAATACGATCAGCCGCGGCTTTGGGGCAATGGCCTGGGGTGGTCAAGCCTTCGTGTCCGCAGAGGGAGGGCACAGTGAGCAGGGATGGTCAGGCAGCTGGTTTGCGGCGCGACGCGCGTAGCCAGAAAAACAGCACCAGGACCAGCACAACCGGCACAACCACAAAGGGAATGGCCTGCCGCACCTGCTCGCCGACAATCGCTCCGAGTGCTGCGAAAATGCCGTAGGCAAGGCCGACATAGAAGGCTGCCGACAGCGAGATCAGCGGCAGGTATTTCACGAACGGTACGTGGAACAGGCCGCATGCGACATTTAGCGGTATGCGCGTGCCCGGCACGAAGCGCGCCACGATCAGGGCGAGTCCGACCCGCTTGTGCACCTGCTCGCGGGCGGCGGCGACGCGCGGGCTGGTGGTGAGGCGGGCCGCCCACGGGACGCGGTTGGCCAGACGCCCGGCCCAGTATTTCCACCCGTCGCTGAAAATCAGGCCAACCCAGGTCGTCAGCAAGAGCATGAGATCGCCGCCATTGGCCGAGGAGGTGGCCGCCGCGATGACCGCAACGTCCTCCTGCACGAACGGCCCGATGAAGGCGAGCACATAGGCCGACCACGGATTGTTGGCGAAGAAGTCGGACAGCAAGGACATGACCGCGAGCTTGTAGCCGATTGCGGCGTCGGCGCCAGAGCCAGAGCCAGAGCCAGAGCCAGAGCCAGAGCCAGAGCCAGAGCCAGAGCCAGAGCCAGAGCGTGTTCTGGGTTGCTGGCCTGCGCAGCTCGCAGCAGGATTGCCGGATGAGAGCAGGAGTAGCGCTTCCCATATTCCTGATGACGGCCTTCGGTCTGACGCCGGCGGCGTGTGGACCCAGGCCCGATACAGCGCCTGTCCCGGCCCTTTCCGCTCGGGCGTCAGATGGCGCTGTCGAGACCTGCCTGCCGGCTGGCTATGACCTGGTTGAGCTGGAGGGGCTGAAGGCAGAGGAGTTCGCCATTGCCGACGACGCGGCCCGTCAGGTTTTCGCGCGGGCGATTGTCGGGTGTCTGGCCAGCAGCGATCCGGGGCTGCGCGATAGCATTGCATTCGAGGCGCTGAGCCACATGCTGCGCCAGCGACAGTTGAGCGACGACACCATGCGGGCCCTGCTGGTTGATCTCGAAGCAGGTCTGCACGCGGATGATCCGACAGGCGTCGCGGCGCCCTTCGCGGCGCTGGCGTTGTCGGAAGTCGCGCGGGCGGATCGCGTGAAGGCGTACCTCAGCGTTGATGAGCGTGCGCGCCTGCTCGAAATTGCGCGCACGTATGTGATCGGCGTGAAGGACTATCGCGGTTTCGATGCAGACGAAGGCTGGCGCCATGGCGTGGCGCACGGCGCAGACTTGCTGATGCAGTTGGCGCTAAACCCCGAAGTGGATCGCGACGGGATGGCGACGATCCGTGATGCGGTTGGCGCGCAGGTCGCGCCGGCCGTCCACTTCTACGTTTATGGCGAGAGTGAGCGGCTGGCGCGGCCGATCCTATTCATCGCGGCGCGCGGCGCCTTCAGCGAAGGAGAATGGTCGCAGTGGTTGACCGATGTCTGCGGGCCGGGCGAACTCGGAACGTGGGAGGTCGCCTTCGCCTCGCAAAAGGGCCTCGCTCGTCGGCACAATGTGACGGCGTTTCTCGACGCGCTCTATGTGAACGTCAGGCTTGGATCAGACAGAGCGGACGACGTGCTGCTGGCTGGGATCGAAGCGTGTCTGCGGGGGATGCCCTAGGCCGGCCTTGCGACTACTTCCCG
>JBBQIA010000304.1:0-3009 GCA_038324485.1 Lysobacterales bacterium | reverse complement strand
CCTGCGACTTCTTGCCCGAGCTGCCGGCGCGCGAAGAGGCCGCCCGCGGTGTGCGCGTGATGGCCGGCAACGACGACTGGATCGCGATCGTGCCGTTCTGGGCGCAGTGGCCGTTCGAGGTGCTGCTGCTGCCCCGTTTTGCCGTGCAGCGCCTGCCGGAGCTGACACGACCACAACGCGCCGCACTGGCCGATGTGGTGGGCCAGATCACGACGCGTTACGACAACCTGTTCGGGTGCGACTTCCCGTATTCGATGGGCTGGCACGGCGCGCCCACGGGTGCGGCGGCGGATGGGCTGGCGAGTGGGCTGTCGGGTGACGCTTCGCACTGGCAACTGCATGCGCACTTCTACCCACCGCTGCTGCGCTCGGCCCAGGTGCGCAAGTTCATGGTCGGCTTCGAGATGCTGGCCGAGGCGCAGCGCGACCTCACGCCCGAACAGGCGGCGACACGGCTGCGCGCGCTGCCGCTTACGCACTTCAGCGCCAGGAGCGCCGCATGATCAGCAGCACATCGAACAACACCCAGGCCAGCGCGATCGCTGCCCGCGTGCAGGCAGCCTACCAACGCCTGCACGGCCGCCCGGCCCAGGTGCTGGCGCGTGCACCCGGCCGCGTGAACCTGATTGGCGAGCACACCGACTACAACGACGGCTTTGTGCTGCCCGCCGCCATCGACCGCCACACCTGGGTGGCGGCCGGGCCGCGCGACGACGGGCTCGTGCAGGTCACGGCGCTGGACTGGGGCGAGGAGACCGACCGCTTCGACCCGCACTGCCCCGCGCGTGTGGGCGGCTGGCGCGACCACGTGCGGGGCACGTTGTCGCAGCTGGACGAACCCATCGGACTCGAGCTCGTGATCGCCGGCAATGTGCCGCAGGGGGCCGGGCTCAGCTCGTCGGCCTCGCTGGCGCTGGCGCTGCTCAGCGCTGCCACGGGCGTGGTCGGCCGCCGGATGCCACCCAAGCACATGGCCCGCCTGGCGCAGCGCGCGGAAAACGTCTTTGTGGGCACGCAGTGCGGCATCATGGACCAGCTGGCCAGCGCCTGCGGCGAAGCCGGCCATGCGCTGCTGATCGACTGCCGCTCGCTGTCCACGCGGCCCGTGCCGCTGCCCGCTGGAACCGCGCTGCTGATCGCACATTCGCGTGTGCGCCGCGGCTTGGTGGACAGCGCCTACAACGAGCGCCGGCGACAGTGCGAAGAGGCGGCCCGTTTGCTGGGCGTGCCGGCCTTGCGCGACGTGAGCATCGAGCAGCTGGACGCAGGCCGTTCGCGGCTGAGCCCGCTGGTCTTTCGCCGAGCGCGGCATATCGTCAGCGAAAACGCCCGCGTGCTGGCCGCAGCCGAAGCGTTGCAGGGCGGGGATTTGGCCCGGCTGTCGAGTCTGATGGCGGCGTCCCATGTGTCCATGCGTGACGACTTCGAGATCACGCACCCTCACGTCGACCGTCTCGCGGCCCTGCTGCAGGAGGTGGCGGGCGACGATGGCGGCGCCCGCATGACCGGCGGCGGTTTCGGCGGCTGCGTCGTCGCGCTGCTGCCCGAGCATCGGGTGGAGGCGGCCGTCGAACACGTGTGTTCGCAGTACCGATCGCCCGACGGCGAGCCCCCGCTCATCTTCCGCTGCGAGGCCGATGCCGGCGCCGCCGTGGAACGCTTGGCCTGACCCCCGACCTGAAAGTGCAGCCTGTGCGCCGACCCCTCCTTGTTTTCAGCGCCTCGTTGGCGGTCGTGATGGCGGCTCTGCTGACGGCCTGCCAGACACCCAGCCAGACCATGAGCCCTGTTTCCGTCCCCCCTGGCACACGCAACAGCGACTCGACGCAACCTGCCCGACACATCGACGAGTCTGCCCATTGGGTGCAGCAGCGCTACGGCGCCATCCAGCGCGACCTGGCCGCTGGGGCCGACCTCGCTGCCGTGCGCGTGCTGTTTGTCGGCGACTCGATCACCCAACACTACGCGGGCGGTGATGACGTGGCACAGGCCCCCGCCTGGCGCGCGGCCCACGCCGCACCTGGCGCACCGCACCCGGCGCTGAACCTGGGTGTGGCCGGGGACCGCACCGAGAACCTGCTGTACCGGCTGCTGCCCCGCGCGGCTGGCGGCCTGGGGCATCTGGACGACACGCGCATCCAGCCGCAGATCGTGGTGCTGATGATCGGCATCAACAACACCTGGTCGCAGGTAAGCGACATCGTGGGCCTGACGGTCGACGGCCAGCTCGCCGTCATCCGCCGCCTGCGGTCGCTGCGGCCCGACGCCACGCTCGTCGTCAATTCGCTGCTGCCCACCAACAACAAGGTCCACGACCGCGACCGCGTCGAGCCCATCAACCGGCGCCTCGCGGCAGAGGTGGCGCGCCTGGGCCCCGACGTGGTGTGGCTGGACCTGTACCCCGCGTTCCTGCGTGCCGACGGCGCGGGTGACCCGACCCTGTTCAAGGACGGCGTACACCCCAACGCCGCCGGCTACGCGCGCTGGAGCGCCGTGCTGCTGCCGAAGCTGGAGGCGGTTCGCGCCGCACGCGCTGCCGCCGGACGCCGGCCATGACCTCCAGCACCGCCTCCGCGCCGCACACCTTGTCGTCCCGCACCATCCCGTCTCGCCTCGTCGTGCGCGGTCGGCTGGGCTGGCGACTGCTGGCGCTGTGCGCAGCTTCGGGTCTGGCGATGCCCGTGTCGGCACAGGCCACGTTCAAGTCGACCCAGCCCGCACCCCGGGTCGAGTACTGGCAGCAGCGCGTGATGACCATAGATCGTGAGCTGACGGTGCGCGCCGACGTCGAGGCTGCGCGGCTGGTCTTCCTGGGCGACTCGATCACGGACTTCTGGCTGCTGGGTGACAGCCCCTGGCACCCGCATGTCCGCTACGGCCGCGCGCTGTGGAACGCGAGCTTCGGGTCTGGCGCCGGAGCCAACCGAGCGCTGAACCTCGCGGTGTCTGGCGACCGCACCGAGCATGTGCTGCACCGGATCACGTCACGGGCGAAGGGTGGGCTCGGGC